>NZ_JBHVQU010000105.1:0-14191 GCF_042886655.1 Peribacillus sp. NPDC058002
GTAGAACGCGTATAATGTTACGGCATCCTCTTAGGATGCCTTTTTACTTGTAATGGCCGATATTAATGGGGATGGTTTCAATTCGGTGATCAAGGCTGGTCTGCATCAAGGAAGAAAGCCTTCACCCATTAATGGATGGCTGCCCCTTTTTACCAAAAATAACACCTCCCTGTATTTGAGAGGTGTCATGGAGATAAGTATCAGCCTTTTTTAAACGCTCCGAGCATAGCCCTTACCAAACTGCCCAGAACTTTTGGCAATTTAATCGTATAAAATTTCATCATGCCCCTCCTCTTTGCATCCCACAATTAAAGATGAAGTGGAATTTTTCTATTACAACATAAGCTTTTAAGCGGATATAGGATGATCGTAATTATATCCGAATCTGCTCAAAGCATGAATTTTAATCACTGCTTCTTATCACCATTAATATGCCTTTCCCAAATGAAACATTCCCAGATTCGGAAATTAGTTCATTGCTGATGCAAAGCGTCGAACCTATTTCCACACTTGCATCATTCAGTGGGTATTTAAAGCCCGAAAGTGTAATGCCGGTGACTTCCGCCGTTACAGGAAGCAATGACAAGTATTTCTTATCTTTCAAAGCAGTGACCTCATATGAACCTGCTGTCTTTACTGTGAATATATTTTGCCGATCGACTATGTATATTTCTATATCGCCATGATAAGGGAGGACACTTTCTTTTTGCAGCAGCTGGATATTTCCAAGAAAATGGTCCATTCTTCCTCCTGTAGCGCCCAGGATATGAATTTCACTTGGCTTTTGCCCTATTGCCCAATTAAATGCGATCTCTAAATCCGTTTCATCCTTTTCCGAAGAATATAGATTGATTTGTTCCAGCCTTTGCTCAATCTTCTTGTATTCGCCTTCCGAAACTGAATCAAAATCCCCAAAGCCGTACTTAGGTTCGATACCTTTTTCAAGCAAGGACCATACTCCCCTATCAACCCCTACCCAAAGATCGGTCTTCTCCTCATACCATTCCAGATCCGGCCAAAAACATTCCGGACCTCCAGCCATTATACTAATAATCATTGAAATCATCCTTTTCTATATCTAATCATATCCAAGGTGCCTTTGTTTAATTGATAAAAAAAGCCGACCACCATCATACGGATATGATAGTGTCGGCTTATATCACTTTCCCCGGATCTTTTGAATCGCTGCGTGTCGATCTTCTTGATTATATATTGCCGAGCCGGCCACCAGGACTGTCGCCCCTTGTTCAATACATAGTTTAGCCGTTTCTTCATTCACTCCGCCATCAATCTCTATTTCGAGGTTTTGATTATACATTTCTGCCATCGTCTTCACTTCGGCAATTTTCGGCAGAACGGATTTAATGAACTTTTGCCCGCCAAAACCCGGATTGACCGTCATCAACAATACCATGTCAATATCTTCGATTATAGGTTGGATCATGGAAGCCGGAGTGGCTGGATTAAGCACCACGCCTGCCTTTACACCAAAAGATTTAATCAATTGTATCGTCCGATGCAAATGAGTGCATGCCTCTACATGTACAGTTATATAATCGGCCCCCGCTTTCGCAAAGGCCTCGATATAACGATCAGGCTGTTCAATCATTAAATGAACATCAAGCGGAAGTTTTGTCACCGGGCGGATAGCATCAACAATGAGTGAGCCTATCGTTATATTCGGCACGAAATGCCCATCCATGACATCCACATGGATTAAATCCGCTCCACCCCTTTCGACATCAAGAATTTCTTCTCCCAATTTTGCAAAGTCAGCTGATAAAATGGATGGTGCTATTTTAACCATTTTAATACCTCGGCTTTCTATCTCTGATTTCTTCTAAGAATTGCATATAATGCTCATATCGATAGCGTGGAATTTCCCCGGCATCAACCGCTTTTTTCACTGCACACTTCGGTTCTTTATCGTGCAGGCAGGCACGGAATTTACAGTCTTCCCCATAATTATGCATTTCCGGGAAGCAATAAGATAACCGTTCAGCTTCCATTTCCATGAATTCAAGGGAACTGAACCCAGGGGTATCTGCGACAAGTCCAGAGCCAATATGAATCAATTCAACGTGGCGGGTGGTGTGCTTCCCACGTCCCAGATGTGATGAAATATCATCCGTCTTTAAAGCCAAGTCAGGATTGATTGCATTCAGTAAAGACGATTTCCCAACGCCTGACTGACCGGCAAATACACTGGTTTTTCCTTCTAAATATGGCACTAGTCCTTCAATTCCTCCAGCAGTAACTGAAGATGTTTCCAGTACAGTATAGCCAAGTTTCTCATAGTCCTTGATATACTGAGACAATTTCTTTTGGTTTTCAGCCGTAACCAAGTCAAGTTTCGTCACGACGATAATGGGTTCGATTTCGTTATCTTCAATCAGTACGAGGAATCGATCAAGCAAAGCCGGACTGAAATCAGGCTCTACTGCTGAAAAGACAAGGATTGCCTGGTCTACATTCGAGATTTGCGGACGAATCAATTCATTCTTTCGTGGTTTTATTTCGGTCACGGTCCCGTCCGTTTTATTTTCCGCTTCAAAAACCACATAATCACCCACAAGCGGCGTCACCTTATTCTTCCTGAACACGCCCCGTCCGCGGCATTGATACACCTCTTCACCATCAAGGACATAATAAAATCCACTTAATGCTTTGATAATTTTTCCCTCGGGCATAACCACACTCCTAATTATTAAATTTATTCTGGATATGAGACGGATTCGTCAATGATGACCTGATTGTCCCGCATGACTTTATATCCTGCTTTCTTATCCGGGGAAACCATTAATTCGATCGTTCTTTTGGCATCATCCAAGATAAAGAACGTTTCTTGAGGCTCCGTCATGCTATTGTTGATATCCTCGATGAAAATTTGTATTTTTTGCGTTTTGCCTGGCTCAACCGGATCATACTCGATTTTGATTTCCTCCGTTACACTCTTGGGAGGAATCTCTTCTTTCCCTTTTGAAATGACCACTTTCACAGTACTGCCCTTTTCCACCTTCGTAGCAGGTTCGGGTGACTGGGAAATGACAAGCCCCTCTGCTACGGAATCATCATAGATTTCTTCTTCGACATCGATCTTTATTCCACTCTCATTGGAATAATCATTAAGGCCTGCTTCATTGAACCCTGTTAAGTTCTTCAAGCTCAGCAGATCTGCCCCTTTGCTGACCGTTAGCTCAAGCTCCGTTTCGGATGGTACGACCTCAGTCGCACCCGAAGGCGATTGTTCTATGATCGTGCCGGCAGCACTGTCATCATATTTTTCGGTCACGCTTATGTTTTTGAATCCCATTTTTTCAAGCAGGGATTTAACATCAGAATAGTCTCGACCTTCATAATTGGACAATGAAATCGTCTCTTTACCAATGCTTTGATAAATATCGATCACTGCACCTTCCTTGACAGTCTTACCTTCTTTAGGGTTGGTTTTGATTACAAGACCAGCTTCAACCTCTTCATCTTCAATATCGATCGTTTCTCCAATTTTCAAATCCAATTCAAGCAATTCAGTAATGGCATCATCCAATTCTTCCCCTTTGAGGTCCGGGATCGTCACTTCCTTCGAAACAAGGAGGGGAGGTAAAACAGTGACAGATAAAACAGCAAGCAGTGCGAGAACTAAAAAGGTGGTCACCAAGATCGCAGGGATGTTCTTTCGTTTTTTACCTTTATGTTCCGACTTGATTTTTTGTTTTTTCTGTTTCTTTTGTTTTTTCGGTTTCTTTTTCGATTTACTCTCTGCTTCTGATTCACTTTCTTCATCGTCCGCATAGACCAATGTATTTTTTTCCGGACCCCTTATGATTGTCTCATCGACGCTTGAAATCTGATCATCCGTTATGACGGGGATGGCTTTTGTTGCATCATGATCTTCAGGAATGGCAAAAGGCAGTTCATTTGAACGCTCAGGATTAAGCGAAGTCCGCATGTCATCTTCCATTGAGTCCACGCTATCATAGCGGTAATATGAATCTTTGGCTGTCGCTTTAAGGATAATATTTTCTACACTCTGAGGTATTTCAGAGTTCCAGCGTTTTGGCGAAGGAGTTTCCGATTGTAAGTGTTTAAGCGCTATCGAAACGGCTGATTCACCCGAAAAAGGCAATCTCCCCGTCAACAATTCAAACATGACGATACCCAGTGAATAAATGTCCGATTTCTTATTGGCCATACCGCCTCTGGCCTGTTCCGGGGATAAGTAATGAACCGAGCCCAAGACTGCGTTGGTCTGCGTTATGTTTGTTGCACTTAGTGCCAATGCAATGCCGAAGTCCGTAATCTTGACGGTTCCTTCTTTATCAATCAAAATGTTCTGTGGCTTGATGTCACGATGGATGATCCCATTATGGTGGGCATGGGAAATCGCTGCCGTGATTTGCTTCATGATATCCAGGGCTTCATCAACTGGAATTGGATAATATTTTTGTATGTATTGCTTTAGTGTAAAACCGTCCACATATTCCATTACAATATAATAGATTGAATCTTCTTCACCAACATCATAAATACTTACGATATTGGGATGGGCCAAACTGGTTGCCGATTGGGCTTCCCGATTGAAGCGCTTGATGAACTCTTCGTCATTATTAAAATCCATGCGAAGGATTTTCAATGCAACGTCCCTATCCAAGATCATATCCCTTGCAAGGTAAACATTTGCCATACCGCCGCCACCGACCATCTCGATCAGTTTATAACGGCCGTTGATTCTTCTACCAATCAACATTCAATTCACCTGCTTTCACTTTCTTCAGTAAATTGAACAAGCACAAGGGTGATATTATCTTCCCCACCGTAGTGATTGGCCTTATCTATTAATGAAATCGCCTTTTCTTCAAGTGACTGGCCATTGGTTATGGTTTCTTCCAGTTCCTGTTCACTCACTTTGTTCGTCAATCCATCAGAACAAAGCAATAGTAAATCATTTTCTTCGAAAATGACAGTCATAACGTCCATTTCCACTTGCATTTCTGTTCCCAGGGCTCGTAATAAAACATTTTTCCGTGGGTGGTTTTCGGCATCTTCCTTTGAAATCTGCCCGGAACGGACCAATTCATTAACAAGTGAATGATCTTCCGTGACCTGCTTAAAGCCGCTCTCATTATACAAATAACATCGGCTGTCCCCGATGTTGGCAATGGTAGCAAACTTGTCGGTGCAAATGGCTGCAACAATGGTGGTCCCCATGCCCTTACATTCCGTATTCGCTTCAGCATGTCCAAAAAGCAACTGATTGACCAAGACGATTTGCTGCTTCAGCCAATCCTCGGCATCATTTGCCGTTTCGATACCTGTAGATGCTTCCCAGCCCTTTTTCAGAAGGTCTATCGTCATTGCACTGGCTACATCCCCGGCACGGTGGCCGCCCATGCCATCTGCAACGATGGCAAGGCGAACGCCTTCCGAGTTCTTAAAGATTCCGCCATTATCTTCATTATGCTGGCGGACTTTTCCACGGTCTGTCTTAAATATTGCCCTCATAGGGTCACCTCGTCTCTTCTTTGCGCTCCTTGGCCCGAAGCTGGCCGCAGGCTGCGTCAATATCACTGCCTTGTTCCCTTCGGATCGTTACATTAATGCCACGCTTCTTCAATGTTTTTTCAAACTCAAAAATTTGGTCCCGAGGTGTACGTACATAGTTGCGTTCAGGTACATAGTTAACCGGTATTAAGTTAACATGGCATTTTATCCCTTTTATTAAACTTGCTAATTCTTCTGCGTGCTCCACTGTATCATTTTCGCCACCGAATAGACCATATTCAAAACTTACACGGCGACCTGTTTTTTCTGTATAGTATTTGATGGCTTCAATCAAGTCTGGAAGTTTGTAGGCCTTATTGATCGGCATCAATTTACTTCTCAATTCCGTATTCGGTGCATGAAGGGAAACAGCAAAGTTTATTTGCATGCTTTCTTCGGCAAACTTATAGATTTTAGGAATGATTCCACTTGTGGAAACGGTAATATGACGGGCCCCGATGTTCAAGCCTTTTTCATGGTTTATATTCTTCAAGAATGACATCATATTATCGTAGTTATCAAACGGTTCACCGATTCCCATGATAACGACAGAACTAACACGTTCATCCAATTCGTCAAGTGCTTGCTGAACTTTAACGACCTGGGCAACAATTTCCCCTGATTCAAGATTACGCTTTAAACCGCCTAATGTCGATGCACAGAATGTACAGCCAATTCTACATCCTACCTGCGTTGTCACGCAAATGGAGTTTCCGTATTCATGGCGCATCAGCACCGTTTCAATCGAATATCCATCATGGAGTTCAAATAAAAACTTCATCGTTCCGTCATTGGACGTTTGCTGAATCAAAGTCTTCAATGTCGTGAAGGTGAATTGTGATTCAAGCTTATCCCGTAATGTTTTCGAAAGGTTGGACATATCTTCAAAACTGGAGACACGCTTTTTATAAAGCCAGTCATATACTTGATCGGCCCGGAATGCCTTCTCTCCATTTTGAACAAGCCATTCTTTAATTTGGTGAAGCTCTAATGAGTAGATCGATGGTTTTTCTGGTGTCGTGTCTTTTCTTACTCTAGATGATTTAGTGATTTCTGCCATTACAGCACCTTCTTTCTAAAACTCGCAATAAAGAATCCGTCACTGCTAAAATATTGCGGAAAAACTTGCAGCGTATGACCCTCGATAAATGGCTGAACGCTTTCAGGCATTCTTGTGGACAAGGATGCATCGCTTTCAAAATCCGGATGGCTTTCCAAAAATGCTGCAGCGACTTTGTCATTTTCTTCTTTATCCACCGTACAGGTACTATATACTAACCGTCCGCCTTGCTTAACAAGCGGGGCAGCCGATTCCAATAATTGTATTTGTATACTTGAGAGTTTCATTATATCATCTTTTGTTTTAGTGTACTTTACATCAGGCTTCCGGCGCATGACTCCCAACCCGGAACATGGTGCATCGATCAGCACCCTGTCAAACCCTTCCTTATTAAAGTGTTCTTGCACTTTCCTGCTATCAAGGGCCATTGTCTTAATATTGTTTCTGAGTTTTAGGCGCTCAGCCTGCTCTTTAATGAGCTTGACCTTATGCTCATGAAGGTCGAGCGCATATACTTGTCCAGTGGTCAAGCCTTCTGCGATATGTGTCGTTTTCCCTCCAGGTGCAGCACAGCAATCAAGTACAGCATCATTTTCATTCGCACCTAATGCATGGGCTACAAGCATTGAACTCTCGTCCTGAATCGATAAATACCCTAATTTGTAGCTTTCTGAATGAGCAAGATTCCCTTTATAGCTGACGATTGCCTCGGGAACGACTTCACTTGCCTCAACATCATATCCTTCTTCCGTTAATATGCTGATCAGTTCACGGAGTGAAATCTTCTTTAAATTAACCCGTCCCGTCTGTAAAGGCGCAGTTAAGTTGATTTCACACATTTCCTTGGTTTTTTCATAACCAAATTGCTCTACCCAACGCTTGACCAACCAAATTGGGTGACTCACTTCTATGGAAAGCCGTTCCAGATCATCTTTAATATCACCTAAAGAAGGAACACCATTTCTTTGAATATTACGAAGCACACCATTTACCATCGAAGATGTACCTTTATGCCCGCGCTTTTTGGAAATTTCGACGGCCTCGAAAATGATTGCATGATCAGGCACTTTATCTAAATAGACCATTTGATAAACGGAAAGTCTAAGTAAATTGATGACCCAGCTTTGCGTTTTTTTCGGTTGTTTGATATATGGGTTCAAATAATAATCCAAAGTCATCTTCCGCTGTATGGTTCCGTAGCTTATTTCTGTAAGCAGTCCGCTATCCACGGCGGATAACTGGTGCTTTTTAATCAAATTGTTCAATAATAGGTTACTGTAGGATTGGTTTTTCTCTACAGATTCCAAGATATCGAGAGCGATTTCACGTACTCCCTTTTTAGTTTGCTTCATTCTGTTCTCCTAACTTCATGCCTGCTTTAATGAACGATCCGGCTCCGCGTAAATAATCTTTCGCCGGCATTTTTTTCTTTCCTGAAGGCTGCAGTTCTGTAACTAGTATTGCCGTCTCATTGCCTGTTGAAACGATGAAACCATCACTTTGTACATCAATGACCGTGCCCGGCACTGCCTGATTGCCATCTTCAAGTTTCTTCACCTGCCAAATTTTCAAAATGGCCCCGTCTAAGGTTGTATAAGCAACAGGCCAAGGATTCAGGCCACGTACATGGTTATAGATGTCTTCCCCTGATTTCGACCAGTCGATTTTTTCCTCAGACCGTTTTATGTTAGGCGCAAAAGACGCTTTTGCCTCATCCTGCTTGATTGCCTGCAGCTCCTGATTTATAAGTTTCGGAAGCGTCTCTGCAAGTAAATCCGACCCTATCTTGCTTAATTTATCATGAAGTGAACCTACATTGTCTTCTTCCTCTATAATCACTTCCGCCTGGGTCAATATATCACCGGCATCCAATTTTTCCGCCATATACATGATGGTTATTCCCGTCTTTTCTTTCCCTTGTAAGATGGAATAATGAATTGGCGCCCCTCCACGCAGTTCAGGAAGCAGGGAGGCATGAACATTAATACATCCGTACTTAGGGGCATCCAGCAATTCATTCGGAAGGATTTGACCGAAAGCTGCCGTCACCACTAAGTCAGGATTCAACGCAATGATTTTTTCAAGTTCTTCTTTTTCTCGGATTTTTTCGGGCTGATAAACGGGGATCCCCTGCTTTTCGGCTTCGACCTTAACTGGCGGCGGCGTCAGCACCTTTTTGCGTCCTACTGGACGATCTGGCTGCGTGACCACAGCGATCACATCATACCCTTCATCAATGATTCTTCTCAATACCGGTACTGAAAAGTCCGGCGTACCCATAAATATAATTTTTGTCATTCTTCCCCAAACCTTTCTAACTCTTCTTCCGAAATATACCGGGAGACCTTACTTGTAAATAAAACGCCTTGCAGATGATCAATTTCATGCTGAAGGGCCCTCGCGAGGAAATCCTCCGCTTCTATCTCGAAAAAAGATCCTTTTCGGTCTTGTGCCCGGACTTTGACACGGTATGGACGCGATACTTCACCATATAAGCTCGGGAAGCTCAAGCATCCTTCAACACCTGTCTGTTCGCCTTCCACTTCCAGCACTTCCGGATTAATAAGTTCGATAGCACCTGACCCTTCATCTATTTCAACGACGGCCACTTGCTTTTTCACGCCAACCTGAGGTGCTGCAAGTCCAACGCCATCCGCCTCCACCATCGTTTCATACATATTATTTAACAGCTTTGCCAACTTTTTATCAAAACTTGTTACTTTATCGCATTTTTGTTGTAAAATTTTTTCAGGAAACAAGACAATCGGTAAAATAGCCAAAATTAAAGGTACCCTCCTAGATATGAAAAACAACACTTCATTATAAAAACGCAAGCTGTAACAGCTCGCGGTAATCATCCATCTCTCAAACAATTACATCATGATCTGTGGATTTAAATCTATTGAAATCTGCAGATGATTTTGAGCGGTTTCTTTTTGGTAATGCTCCAAAAGTGTGCGTAGATGCTGATTAAGGTCCGGCTCTCGTTTGTATTTTATCAGACATTGATAGCGATATCTATTGTTGATTCGACTAATGGGCGAAGCAACCGGACCCAGTACGATAGAATCCCGATTCAATCGTGAGCCTAAATAATTGGTGATTTTTTCAGTAACACTGACCGTCTTCATTAAGTCTTCATGTGAAACGGTTATAAGGACAACATAATAATAGGGAGGGTAATGACTTTGCCTCCTTAAATGCATCTCCCGTTCATAAAAAGCATCAAAATCCTGTAAGGCAGAAAGCTCTATGCTGTAATGCTCAGGCGTATAGGTTTGGATGACCACTTCTCCCGGAAGCTGATGACGTCCCGCCCTTCCGCTTACCTGTGTCAGAAGCTGGAATGTCTTTTCAGAAGAACGGAAATCGGGCAGATGCAGCATCGTATCAGCTGATAGGACTCCAACAAGAGTGATATTAGGAAAATCAAGGCCCTTGGCTATCATTTGGGTGCCTAGCAATATATCGGCCTTCCCTTCACCAAAGGCATTCAGCAACCGCTCATGTGAACCTTTCTTGCTCGTCGTGTCAACATCCATTCGTATGACCCGTGCTTCAGGGAGGATTTTTGCCAGCTCTTCTTCAACCTTTTGAGTGCCTGTACCGAAGAACCTTATATGTTCACTTTCACATTCAGGGCAAACGGAAGGCATTCCCTCTTCAAACCCACAATAATGGCATTTCATTATATCATTAAAGCGATGATAAGTAAGTGAAATGTCACAATTTGGGCAGTTGATGACCAATCCGCAGCTTCGGCACATCACAAAGGAAGAATGTCCCCTTTTATTTAGCATCAGGACTGTTTGCTCTCCCTTCTCAAGCCGGTCTTTCAGCTTGGTAAAGAGCAGCTCCGAAAACATGGAACGATTTCCCGTTCTTAGTTCTTCCCTCATATCTACAATATCCACTGCCGGCAACGCATTTTTATTCATCCTCTGGCTAAGTGTCAATAATTTATAGACGTTTTTCTTGGCACGCGCAAAAGATTCAAGTGTAGGTGTGGCGCTGCCAAGAATTACCGGACACTTATATGATTTTGCTCTTTCAATGGCAACATCCCTGGCGTGGTACCTTGGGGTTTCTTCTTGCTTATAACTGGATTCATGTTCTTCATCAATGATGATCAGCCCCAGGTTTTCAAAAGGAGCAAACACGGCTGAACGCGCGCCCACCACCACTTTAACTTCCTTACGGTGAATTTTCCGCCATTCATCATATTTTTCACCTACGGATAAACCGCTATGCATGACAGCTACCTGCTCACCAAATCGTTCCTTAAACCGCTTCACCGTCTGTGGCGTTAAGGAGATTTCAGGTACAAGCATGATGGCTTCCTTCCCTTTTTCAATGACAGAGGCAATTGCCTGTAGATACACTTCCGTCTTCCCGCTGCCTGTTACACCATATAAAAGAAAGACATCATGTTCATCATGATGTATTTTCTCGTTGATGGGCTTCAAGGCAGCTGTTTGTTCAGCCGTTAGTGTAAAGGGTGTGGATTTTTCGAACACACGGTTTTCATACGGATCACGGTATATTTCTTGATCCATTTCCGCCAAAGCCCCTTTTGACACTAGGGATTTCACGGTACTGCTTGATGTGTTTATCAATTCAAGCAATTCCTTTAACGGAATGGGTTCTTGATGTTCAATAAAGTATTGAAGGAGTTCCTGTTGTTTTTTTGCATGGCTGGACATGGCTGATGCCATTTCTTTCAGTTCCTTAGGGGAAAGCAAAGATTTAATGACACGGACCGTCTTTTTATTTAGTCGGTTTTTCACATTATATACGAGCTCAAGACTGCCATTTTGCATTTCCTTTTGGAAGAGGGAGGCGTTCTCCCCTTCAATCACGTCTTTCCATGATATTGAATCATTTTTTCCGAATAGGTTTTGAATGAAGAGAGGCAACTGATCCTTTTTATCATCAACGACTTTAATAACTTTTTCATACTTAGCTTTCATCGCTGCCGGAAGCATGGCTTGCAGCGCTGAAATTTTAAAACACATCGCCTCTTTAGTCAACCAGTCACCAAGCTGCAGCAATTCATCATTAAGGATGGGCTCCAAATCCATTGGTTCCTTTATATTGCGTAATTTCGCAAAGTCGCTTTTAGCTTTTAAGCCTGTAACGAATCCCTGCACCATTCTTGGTCCGAACGGCACGATGACCCGCATTCCGGGCTTGATGACTTGGTTCCACTTTTGAGGTATGCGATAGTCGAATTCTCGATCCGTTTGTTTAGCAGGTACATCCACGATTACGGATGCTATATCCATAAGACATCATTCCTTTTGCATGCGGGATACTTCTGACAGAATGCTTTTAGCTATATCCGCTTTACTCATTTTTGGAAGTTCGGTCGCACTTCCATCTTTACCGTAAATGGTCACGATGTTCGTATCCGTTCCAAACCCTGCCCCTGCGATGGTAACATTATTGGCAACAATCATATCTGCATTCTTTTTGACTAATTTTCCTCTTGCATATTCTTCAACGTTGTTCGTTTCAGCCGCAAAACCTACCAAGATTTGATGAGTTTTATTTTCACCGAGTTCCTTAAGGATATCCTTTGTCCGTTCAAATTCAATCACATTTTCCCCTGGCTGCTTTTTCATCTTTTGAGCATGATAAATCTTTGGTTTATAGTCCGCCACTGCAGCCGTCATGATTACGACGTCGCTGGAATCGAACTGTTCGAATGCCGCATCATACATATCCGCTGCAGATTCCACTGGTATTACTCTAGCCTTGAAAGGTGGCGTCAAGTTCACAGGACCAGTAATCAATGTCACTTCAGCACCCATTTCAATTGCCTCTTCTGCTAGGGCATAGCCCATTTTTCCGCTGGAATGATTCGTCACGTAACGCACCGGATCAATCGCTTCACGAGTCGGTCCTGCCGTTATCAAATATTTCTTTCCTTTAAGAGGCTTTTTCTGTGATTTGCGTTCACCGAAATATCGATTAAGATGTTCTACGATTGTTTCCGGTTCCTCCAATCGCCCTTTTCCTACATAACCGCAGGCCAAATACCCTTCGCCCGGTTCAATGAATTGATATCCAAACGACCGAAGTGTCTTCATATTTTTCTGAACCGCTGGATGGACGTACATGTGCACGTTCATTGCCGGCGCAACCCAAACAGGTGCTTCCGTTGCCAGTAGCGTAGTTGTGATCATATCATCCGCGATTCCATTGGCCACCTTGCCAATGACATTGGCTGTAGCTGGGGCCAAAAGGATGATATCAGCCCAATCAGCCAAGTCGATGTGGGCAATGACTGAAGAATCCTTCTCATCAAAAGTATCTGTATAAACATCATTTCTCGAAAGCGCCTGAAAGGTGAGCGGCGTCACGAACTTACGTGCCGATTCACTCATGATCACTTTTACATGCGCACCTTCCTGAGTTAATTTACTTGTCAGGGCAGCAGCCTTAAATACAGCAATCCCGCCGGTGACACAAAGAAGTACTTTTTTATCGATAAGCATGCAAATTTCCCCTAACTATACATTCTATTTTTTCTAATTATGACGGAAAACCAAAGAAATTTCATTTGAAATGCGCAATAAATAACATATGGATCCTCCAGAAATTCCATATATCACCTGACTCCACCAGTGATTTTGGTTACTTATAAAAAAATCAAAACAAACAGGCCTGACACCTTGGCCGCAGGAAGGAAGCACTTTCCAAATGTAACGCTCCTGTTTGCTTTAGGGTGTCAGGCCCGATAGGTTAAGCTATGTGTTCTCTTAGTTTTCCTCGTAAGAATTATCATAAGTCAATTTACCGGAATGAATTTCTTCAAGGGCACGACCTACCGATTTATGGGAAACTGGTTTTACGAGGCAGTTATCTTTAATTTGCATTTCCCTGGCGCGTTTAGCCGCCACTGATACAAGTGAGTATTTAGAATCGATTTTAAGTAATAGAGAATCAATTGATGGATATAACATAATTTATTCCGCCTCCAACATTTTTTTATATAAAACAGCAACTCTTTCCCGACGGCAATGCTCGGCAATTACAATTGCATTAATTCGCGCACATGCGGCATCCACATGATCATTTTCAACAACATAATCGTACAGATCCATAAGTTCTATTTCTTCCTTAGCCACCTTCATACGTCCTTTTATCGCTTCCTCCGTCTCGGTTCCGCGAGTAACGATGCGGCTTTCGAGTTCAGTCAAACTCGGAGGAGCAAGGAAAATGAAAAGTCCTTCAGGGAATTTCTCCCGGACCTGTTTAGCTCCTTGAACTTCTATTTCCAGAAATACATCTTTTCCGGAATCGATTGTTTCACGGACATAATCCACGGGTGTTCCATAATAATTACCGACGAACTCAGCATATTCCAGTAATTTTCCTTCTTCGATAAGTGCTTCGAATTCCTCGCGTTTTTTGAAGAAATAGTCCACGCCGTCCACTTCACCATGGCGAGGCAGCCGTGTCGTCATCGAAATTGAATATTCGAATGCCGTCCCTGGCTGAGAAAAAATCGCCTTCCTTACAGTTCCTTTACCAACACCGGATGGACCGGACAAAACGATTAATAAACCTTTTTCTCTCATATTG
>NZ_JBHVQU010000106.1:0-14065 GCF_042886655.1 Peribacillus sp. NPDC058002
GAAGAAGTGAAAGCGAAACTAGAAGAATTAGGCTTAGGTCTTCGTAAAGACGACTGATAACATGGCGGATCAATCCATTATGTTGTGAGCCTTGTTATAGACACACAATATAGAACTTCAACAAAGGAGGGAATCTCTAATGGGTTACAGAAAGTTAGGACGCACTAGCGCACAACGTAAAGCATTACTTCGTGATTTAGCTACGGATCTTATTATCCATGAGCGCATTGAAACTACTGAAGCACGTGCAAAAGAATTACGTTCTGTAGTAGATAAAATGATCACTCTTGGTAAACGTGGTGACTTGCATGCACGCCGTCAAGCTGCATCTTTCATCCGTAACGAAATCGCTGACGCTGAGAATGGCACAGATGCCCTTCAAAAACTATTCAGTGACGTGGCTCCACGTTATGAAGAACGTCAAGGTGGATACACTCGTATCATGAAAGTTGGTCCACGCCGCGGTGACGGTGCACCAGTCGTGGTTATTGAATTAGTTTAATAACAACGATGAAAAAGGGCGGGACAAATGAATATACTCACTTGTTCTATGCCCTTTTTCTTTTTTTAAATAGAAATTCTGTCATCTAGAAATTCGCATTGAGTGTTACGATGGCTGGCGGAACCTGTATTATGCAGGGAGCCTTCACGTCTAGCTCAAGCATCCCTTCCCGCTTTTGATAAGCGATTATAAGATAACCTGTTTTTCGTAACAGGCCCGCTGTTAGCTGCTCTTAATTTACCGAAAATTCTTTCGGTGGAAGGGGTGCAGCGTTTTTTTATATTTTCAGAAAGAAAACTACTGTATATTGATTGAGCAGAGTTTAGTTTAGACGAGTGCAGTCGAGGATGAGGAGGGCCACATAATGAAGAAGCTGGTTTCTTTAAATAATATTGTTTTTAAATATGAGGGTCAGTCTCGAAACGCCTTGGATGATGTTTCTTTTGATATTCATCAGGGGGAGTGGCTTGCGATTGTCGGACATAATGGCTCTGGCAAGTCGACATTAGCAAAGTTACTGAATGGTCTTCAGTTCGCTAACTCAGGTACCATTACGATTAATGATCAACTTTTGACAGAAGAATCCGTTTGGGATGTTCGCCAGAAAATTGGCATGGTCTTTCAAAACCCAGATAATCAATTTGTAGGCACTACAGTTCAGGATGATGTGGCTTTTGGTTTAGAAAACGCCGGTGTTTCTCAGCAGGTTATGGTGGAGCGTGTTCATGGTGCGTTAAATAAGGTTAAAATGAATGCCTTTCTTAATCAAGAGCCGCACCATCTATCCGGCGGTCAAAAGCAAAGAGTGGCCATAGCAGGTGTAATAGCCCTGCAGCCAGACATAATCATCTTAGATGAAGCAACCTCCATGCTTGACCCAAGAGGCCGTGAAGAAGTGCTTGAAACAGTTAGGGAATTGAAACAGGAAAACGAGATCACTGTCATATCAATCACCCATGACCTTGAGGAAGCTGCCAAAGCTGATCGAATGATAGTCATGAACCAAGGTCGGTTATATCGTGAAGGACCGCCTCAGGACATTTTTGAGTTAGAGGAAGAATTGATTGCCCTTGGTCTGGATATTCCCTTTTCAGTGAAACTAACCAAGGAGTTACAAAAAAATGGTGTTCGTGTAGTTGATGGGCATTTGACAGAGGAAGAGTTGGTGAAGGATTTATGCGAATTACACTCGATGATGTAGAATACCGCTATCAGGTGAATACTCCTTTTGAACATCTAGCCCTTCATGATGTCAATATTTCAATGGAGCCGGGAACCTATACCGCAATCATCGGGCATACAGGGTCCGGGAAGTCCACGCTACTGCAGCATTTGAATGCTCTTTTAAAACCGACGAAGGGTCGTGTTTTCATTGGAGATCGGACGATTGAAGCCGGAAGAAAAGAAAAGGCTTTGCGGCCAATAAGACAAAAGGTCGGAATAGTTTTTCAGTTTCCGGAACATCAGTTATTTGATGAAACGGTTGAAAAGGATATATGTTTCGGACCAATGAATTTTGGCGTTTCAGAAATCGATGCTAAGAAACTGGCCAGGAAGGCCATCGCGCAAGTCGGCTTGAATGAGGAAATTCTTGAAAAATCTCCATTCGATTTATCCGGCGGACAAATGCGACGGGTGGCCATTGCTGGGGTACTTGCCATGGAGCCCGAAGTATTGGTGCTTGATGAGCCCACAGCTGGACTGGATCCGCGAGGACGCAAAGAGATCATGGATATGTTTTATGATTTGCATAAAGCAAGGGGAATTTCAACGATTCTTGTAACACATAGCATGGAGGATGCAGCCAAGTACGCGGATGACATCATTATCATGCACAAGGGTACGGTGTTCAAAAAAGGAACCCCCCAGGAAATTTTTTCGGAACCGGAACAATTAATGGAGCTTGGCCTGGATGTTCCTGATACGGTCCGTTTTCAGCTGAAGCTCCAGAAGGAACTTGGTGTCCGATTTGATCATCCGTGTCTTAATATCGGTGATTTAGCGATAGAAATAGATAAAGCCATGAAACGGGGGAACCGCTGATGCTGGATAAAATGATTATCGGGCGTTATGTCCCTGCAAATTCACTGATGCACAAGATGGACCCAAGGGCTAAATTGCTCCTCGTGTTCCTGTTTGTTTGTGTCGTCTTTTTGGCGAATAATGTCGTTTCTTACGGGTTGCTTGCTGTATTCACCATCCTTTTGATCAGTCTTTCCAAAATACCGCTTCGTTATCTTTATAATGGGTTAAAACCAATCTTTTTCTTGATCGTATTCACATTCCTTCTCCATATATTTTTTACGAAAGAAGGGGAATTGCTTTTTGAATACGGTTGGTTTGAAATCTATGAAGGCGGTCTGATTCAAGGTTTTTTCATATCCGTTAGATTTACTTTACTAATCCTTGTTACGTCACTTTTAACTTTGACGACATCGCCGATATCCATTACAGATGGAATGGAAGAGCTGTTGGGACCCTTGAAAAAGTGGAAGATGCCTGTACATGAACTGGCATTGATGATGTCCATTGCCCTTCGATTCATTCCAACGCTAATGGAGGAAACGGAAAAAATCATGAAGGCCCAAACTGCAAGGGGAGTTGATTTTTCATCTGGCCCGATAAAGGACAGGGTTAAATCGATTGTACCGCTGCTTGTTCCTCTATTTGTAAGTTCATTCAAACGGGCGGAGGAATTGGCAACTGCCATGGAGTCAAGAGGATACCGTGGCGGGGAAGGCCGCACGAAATATCGCCAATTGGACTGGAAGACGAGTGATAGTCTTTTGATGGTCTCAATAGGCGTTCTAACGGTCATGTTATTTTTATTACGTTCATAATAAGGAAGAGAACTATGCCAAAATATAAATGTGTGATCGCTTATGACGGCACGGATTTTGCTGGTTATCAGGTGCAGCCAGAGAAACGCACCATACAAAGTGAATTCGAGGCAGTATTGGCCCAAATGCATAAAGGCACAATTATAAAAGTGACTGCTTCAGGCAGGACAGACTCTGGGGTCCATGCAAAGGGGCAAGTACTTCACTTTGAATCGCCGCTTACATTCCCTACTGAAAATTGGGTAAAGGCCTTCAGTGCCCTTCTTCCGACCGATATCATCGTTCTGGAAGTCGCTATCGTGCCTGACGATTTTCATGCGAGGTTCCATACGACGGGGAAAGAGTACCGTTATATCATCGCCCGTTCGAAACTACGGGACCCGTTCCAAAGAAATTACGCCTATCATTATCCCTACCCATTAGATGGGGAGGCGATGAGGGAAGCAATCTCCTATTTGATAGGGACACATGACTTTACAAGTTTTTGTTCGGCAAAAACGGAAGTGGTCGATAAAGTTCGAACCATAAAAGAAATGGATTTTGAAGAGAGCGATGGATTCATGGTTTTCCGCTTCGTTGGCGAAGGATTTTTGTATAATATGGTCCGTATCTTGGTTGGGACGCTCCTGGATGTCGGCAGCGGCAAAATGTCACCCCGTGACATGAGTGGAATTTTGGACAAAAAGGACCGCAGTTTTGCAGGGAAAACTGCGCCTGCCCAAGGATTATATTTATGGAAAGTATTTTACAAATAATTTTTTTTGAAGTGATACCAGTTTTTTTACAACCGGGAACGGAATGAAATCAGTAATGGAGCGGTTTGGCGCTATACTGATCTTTTCATGGAGTTGCAGAGAGTGTTTTATAGACAACTTATCCTAGTGTAACATTCCCTTGACAATGAAACTGGGAGAAGTTAATATAATATGGTATGTATTTTAATCCCACGATAAGCCCCGGAAGTTTATTGTGATTGAAAATAAATATAAAAAATTAAAAAGTTTTTTAGGAGGTTAACCATGCGTACGACATTTATGGCGAAAGCTAATGAAGTAGAACGTAAATGGTATGTGATTGACGCTGAAGGCAAAACTTTAGGTCGCCTTTCTACTGAAGTAGCATCCATCTTACGTGGTAAACATAAACCAACTTTTACACCGAACATTGACACTGGTGATCATGTAATTCTTATCAATGTTGAAAAAATCCACTTGACTGGTAAAAAATTGACAGACAAAATTTATTACCGTCACACTATGCATCCAGGCGGTCTTAAAACTAGAACTGCTCTTGAAATGCGTACAAACTACCCTGAGAGAATGCTTGAACTTGCTATCAAAGGTATGCTTCCAAAGAATTCTCTTGGTCGTCAAATCTACAAAAAATTACACGTATACGCTGGAGCTGAGCACCCACACGCTGCTCAACAACCAGAAGTATACGAATTACGCGGATAATTACTAAGGAGGTTACTATCTTGGCACAAGTTCAATATTATGGTACTGGTCGCCGTAAGAGCTCAGTAGCTCGTGTACGTTTAGTACCAGGCGAAGGTCGCATCGTTATTAACGGTCGTGACATCAATGAATATATTCCTTTCGCAGCATTACGTGAAGTTGTTAACCAACCACTAGTTGCAACAGAAACTACTGGAAATTACGACGTTTTAGTAAACGTTAGCGGTGGTGGATACACTGGTCAAGCTGGAGCAATCCGTCACGGTATCGCTCGTGCATTGCTACAAGTTGATCCAGAATACCGTCCATCTCTTAAAACTGCTGGTTTACTAACTCGTGACCCACGTATGAAAGAACGTAAAAAATACGGTCTTAAAGGCGCACGTCGTGCACCTCAGTTCTCAAAACGTTAATTCTATTACCGTTTCAAAGACTCTCAACCATTTCGGTTGGGAGTCTTTTTTGTCCGATTATGATTACACGCTCCATGGATTTATATTTTAAAAATAATAAAGCATACCCGGGATATCCCGGATATGCTTTATTAAACTGATCCTATTGTTATCGATTATAGTTAGATTATTCACTTTCACTTTTTTTAATTGCGGCTTTTTTCGGCATAAAGCATGCAAAAATTAACGCCACAAAAGATAGGATTAACATAAAAACATAGGCATCACTTGAGCCGAAGATAGAAGCTAATGCCTCTAGTTGTATTGCTGTAATGTTTTCATTTTGCATGGATAGCTCAGAGGCATGTGAAGCTGCTTGCATTGTATACACTGTGATGACAACTGCTGTTCCAATAGCACCTGACAATTGGCGAATGGTATTATTAACAGCTGAACCATGTGAACCCAATTCTCTTGGTAAAGCATTCAGCCCTGCTGTATTTAAAGGCATGGTAATGAAGCTTAATCCAATTCGTAATATAATGGTACGGACCATTATATAGATATAGGTTGTGGATTCGTTTATATCTATGACTCCCCACATCGAAACAATGATTAATATTAAACCTGAAATAAAGAGTGGTTTAGCACCGTGTTTATCATACATTTTACCAGTGACAGGGGACAAGAAGGCATTAATCACAGCTCCAGGCAATAACAGTAAACCTGCTTCAAATGCTGTAAAACCTCGGCCATTTTGCAAGTAAATTGGTAAAAGAATTAAATCCGCATACATAATCATCGTAATTAGTACATTGATGAAAGAAGTGAGCGTGAAAACCTTGTACTTAAATACAGATAAATTCAATAATGGATCGCTGGATTTCATTTGACGTAAACAGAATAGAGCCGTCACGATTATTCCGGCGATTATTGCAGTGATGATAACGGGATTATCCCATCCCTTGCTTCCTGCGCTGCTAAATCCAAATAATATGCTGCCAAAACCAATCGTTGATAAAATGACGCTAGTGATATCTAATTTTGCTTTTGTTGTCTCTGCAACATTCATTAAATATTTGAACGCTAGAACAATGACGATTATTATAAATGGGGTTAACCCAATAAATAACCATCTCCATGAAACATATTCAATGATAAAACCAGATAATGTAGGAGCTATGGCTGGAGCAAATATTATCGCAAATCCGATTGTCCCCATAATGCTTCCACGCTTTTCACTAGGATATAAATATAAAATGACTGTCATCATTAGAGGCATTATAATCCCGGCACCAATTGCTTGAATCATTCTTCCCGTTAACAGCATGCCAAAATTCTCCGCACATGCAGAAAGTGCAGATCCGATTAACAAAAAGAACATCGAGCTAATAAATAGCTGCCTTGTTGTAAAGCGTTTCATTAAAAAAGCCGTAATCGGTACTAAAACACCGTTCACCAGCATAAATCCAGTCGATAACCATTGTACAGTCGCAGCTGTAACATGAAATACGTCCATTAAACCACTCAATGCAACATTTAATAAAGTCTGATTTAATGTCGATAAGAAACAGCCGGCAATCAGTACAATTAATAAAATTTTTTTATTTCTTTTTGAAATATCATTTTTCATTCGTAAACTCCTTTATTTTTGACTTGCATTCTCAACATTGTGTCGATAAAATCGATGGTAACAAAAATATATGTTGCTTACCATGAACAGTTTTCTTGAAAATGTTCACTAATCGACATAGGAATATATGCTGTTGAGAAAGTCAAAGAAAATCTATAAAGGAGTTAAAAATGTCTATTAAAAAAGATCCTCGTACAATTCGGTCAAGAGAAATGTTTAAGAACGCTGTCATTGGTCTCTTATCCGAGGACCCTGCCATTTCAAATTTAACGGTTCAGAAAATTGCAGCCAAAGCAGGATTAAACCGAACAACATTTTACCTACATTATCAGGATATTCAAGATTTACTAACGCAAATCACCGATGAGATTTTAAAGGAGCTTTCTGATAAAATTTTTGCTTTAATACATGCGAAAGATTTATCAGAAAAACAACAGCTTACTCAATTACTTGATTATTTATATATCCATCGAAATTATTTACTTATTTTATTTAAGACGAATCAATTTGAGGAACAATTGTTTTCATTATTGAAGCAATTAGTAGAAATAAGAAGGAAGAACACCAAAAAGGATTTGCCTGCTGATTATGTTGACATTGATATTAAAACGGCCTCATTGGTAGGCATCATAATATGGTGGTTAAGAAAGGGGCTTCATTTTAGTTCGGATTATATGGCCAAGCAAATTTATTCAATGTACAGAGTGTAATGATCCCAAAACGTTTGAATGTTCCTGGTATATCATGCCATGCATCCAGTCTTCTAGACTCCATGTAAATGAAACGCCGCGGTGAGGGGGCTTCAGATGTTGGTGATAGCCATTCTCCGTTTATTTACATGTGAGTTTAATTATGTAATACAGAATTTTTTGTAAAATCCATATTTATTAAGTTCCTGTTTAGGAGTATGATAATAGTTAAAAAAAGAAGAGGACTTCATATGAATTCAACATACTCACCGATTGAAACAACTAAAACAAAAACCTTGGTCATCAATGCGCTATTCATTGCATTAACTCTTGTAGCGACAATGTTCATTAACATCAAGCTCCCAATAATGGGTAACGGCGGCCTGGTCCATCTAGGTAACGTTCCCCTTTTTATAGCTGCTTTCGTTTATGGCAAAAAAACAGGAGCGATAGCAGGCGCCTTCGGTATGGCCTTCTTCGATCTTTTCTCTGGTTGGGCAGCATGGGCACCGTTTACATTCGTCATTGTAGGTGCAATGGGCTTTCTAGCCGGCCTTATATCCGAAAAGGTACCGGGCAAAAGAGAATGGGTATACACCATGGCCGTTGCCGTTGCATTGATTATTAAAATCGTCGGCTACTATTTTGTCGAAGTTATCCTTTATGGTAACTGGATACAGCCATTTGGCTCCATCCCCGGAAACTTGATGCAGGTCGTAATAGCTGGAATAATTGTAGTGCCGCTTGCTGGTCGATTAAAGAAAAGAGCTGGACTGATATAAAGTGGAACAAAAATAGGAAGCCATTTCTAACTTTGAGTTGCACCACCTTTGGATGTTGTACTGCGCTCTGATCCTCAGGAAGTTAAAAAAGACATCATACTAAGTGAACGGGTATTAAAAGAATTCGCTATTATAAAATGTTATATCATTTAGGAAAAGGACATCCGTTAACCATGGATGTCCTTTTTATCTTAACAGACAAATAGACATGCGCAGGGAGCGACCCAAGTCGGCAAGGTCAGCCTCGGGCAGCTGCCTGAGTGGCGTGTTAGTGGAGAAAACCCGAAGTTTTCTAACATTAAGTATCTTGTGCAGTCTGCACTTTAACAGGCTTCTTATATTTTGCATATCGATAAACTTTTTCAAGTACCCGCCGAACCTATCCTCATCATTTTTTGCCAATGGAATAATTGAATGGTTCAAAATAGAACGCTAAAACTAAATTATGTCTTGGGAAATAATTTTGGTAAATGGGGAATTGCCCCGGAGGTGAATTATGGCTGTAATATTAGGTTTACAGGAGATGCAAAGGGAAAGGCAATTGAAGTTCGAACGTAGGCTGCTCAGGGAACTTTCCATCGAGGACATGAAGGGAAGGATTCAGCGTTACTTCGGCCAGGATTTGATGGATGTTTTGGAGGAAGGCTATTTTGATGTTGCCATCGAGGCGTATTTATTAGGAGCAAACTATAGTAAGTTTGGCTATTATGGTGAGTCGGAAGAAGATGTAAGGTCCAGGTGCTGGAAGGAAGAGAAGTTTTTGGTCGATACTCTTTTTAACTTTATTTTGTATTGGCGGGAAGTTACAGCGAATAAAGCTTTCGATGAAGGTTTGTTTTATTGTTGTGAAGGGTTTGTTGGGGATTGGTGGCTGGACGGCTTTAAGACTGGAGAAAAACGATATAAAATGAAACTGCATTAGAAAGGCCAAAACCCCATTCCTTGTTCTAATTTCATGGTTTGTCCCATACTTTTTAGTAGAGAGATCATGGAGGGGGAACGGTCATGCGCAGAAAGCTGAAATATACAGGGATAGCTATGGGATTATTTGTCCTTTTTTTAATTGTGACTTTTAAATTTGTTGAAGATGATTCTTGGGACTCCTGGAACCTTCCGTTGGCAGGGAAGGTCATCATTCTGGATGCAGGTCACGGTGGGATGGACGGCGGGGCAAATGTACAAGAGGTTATGGAAAAGGAAATTGCCCTTTCCGTTTCACTAAAGGTCAGGGACTATTTACAGGAACAGGGTGCCCTTGTCATCATGACACGTGAGAAGGACGAGGATTTGGCACAGGGAAATACAAAGGGGGTCCGCCAGCGAAAACAGGAGGACTTACGGAATCGGGTTGAAATGATCAATGATTCGGAAGCGGACTTATTCTTAAGCATTCATTTGAACTCTTTTCCATCAGCGTCATCGAAAGGTGCCCAGACTTTTTATACAAACAGGTTTGAGGAAAATGAACAGGTGGCAAAATTCATTCAGACTGAAATCATAAGAAACCTGGAAAATACAAAGCGTGATGCAAAAACGATTAACCATGTGTATTTGCTGAATTATGCCAAGAAACCGGGGGCGCTTGTGGAAATTGGATTTCTTTCCAATTCCGAAGAAAGGGAACGCCTTATCAGTGATAAGTATCAAGAAAAGGTTGCCGGTTCGATTTATATGGGTATTTTACGGTACTTTACAGAGGAAAAAATATCGGATGAAGAGTGATGTCTGGGTCTTGTAAGGTACAAGGCCTTTTTACTATGGGCGGGGGCAGATAATGAGCTTTCTTACAGTAATATGTTATACTGAAAAATGGGAAAATAAAATTCAAAGGGGTGCTCGACTTGTTAACAGAAGAGAAAGTACTGAATTTATTAAAGGATCTTAAAGACCCTTTTCTACATAAAAACCTTGAAGAGACAAATGGAATTATAGAAATCAAAATAAAACCTGAAAAGAATCATGTAAGCGTTAAACTTGCGATTGCAAAAACAGGGACTGCCGAACAAATGCAAATGCAATCGGAAGTTGTGGACTTGCTGAAAACGAACGGAGCGGAATCGGTAGGTATCCGTTTCACGGAGCTTTCAGAAGAGGAGTTAGCCAAGCATCGTGAGAGTATTCCTCAGGATGAAGCGGACCAAGGTTTGCTTGGACCTAACAGCAAAACACAATTCATCGCGATCGCCAGTGGTAAAGGCGGAGTGGGAAAATCCACGATTTCAGTGAATTTCGCTACTTCACTTGCTCGTTTGGGTAAAAAGGTCGGACTGGTTGATGCCGATATTTATGGATTCAGTGTACCTGATATGATGGGGATAACAAAAAGACCGGTTGTGCGCGGGGAAAAAATCATTCCTGTAGAACGGTTTGGCGTTCAAGTTATCTCAATGGGCTTTTTTGTAGAGGATAACGCTCCGATCATCTGGAGAGGACCGATGCTCGGTAAAATGCTTAACAGTTTCTTTAATGAAGTGGAATGGGGAGATTTGGACTATCTGGTCCTTGACTTACCGCCGGGCACAGGAGATGTTGCTTTGGACGTTCATACGATGCTCCCTTCATGTAAGGAAATCATCGTTACGACACCGCATCCGACTGCAGCCTTCGTTGCGGCAAGAGCTGGTGCCATGGCCATCAAGACAGAACACGAAGTCATCGGTGTCATAGAGAATATGTCATTCTTCGAAAGTAAAACGACCGGTGAAAAAGAGTACGTATTCGGAAAAGGCGGCGGCAAGAAGCTTGCAGAAGAGCTTCGTACGGAAGTTTTAGGCCAACTTCCCCTGCAGCAGCCAGATTGGAACGAAGAGGACTTTGCTCCATCCATTTACGCAGCGGACCATAGACTCGGTAGGATTTATGAAGATATTGCCAAAAAGGTTATTGAAAAACTACAATGAAAAGAAGGCTGATTCCGATTGGAATCAGCCTCTTTTTACTTTTTCTCCTTCTCTACTGCTTTAGTGGCAGCTTTATCCAATTTCTCTTGCATTTTCGCTTGAAGGAGGGGACTCTCCATAGTTTCGATGATCAGCTCTTTATAGATCGACCGCATCTCCTTGGTTTTTAATAACTTATTCATTTCTTTTTCCATATCCGGTTCTTTCATTATTTCCATGAGCATTCCACGATACTGAGGATCAGCAGTTAAGTCCTTCAATACCTTTTTATGTTCGCCCTCCAATGCTTTAGCATAAGCGGAAGCAAATTCCGGGTCATTAAATGTTTTTTTCCAAAATTCCTTCCCTTTATCTGAAGTGACCATATCTTCAATGGATTTCTTAATGTCTTCCGAATCCATAATAAGTTCAGCTTTCGTTTTATCATCAGTAATGATATCCTGGATGGCTTTTTTTCCATCATCTGTCTTCAAGATATCAACGATCATTTTCTTTGTCTCTTCATAATCCATTTTTTCTGCGCCTGCTCCATTTTGCGCACAACCGGAACAAACGAGCAAGAATGACGTGAAAAGCAAAGCAACTCCCACTCTCATACGCAGGGCCCCTTTCATCCTTCTTACTGTTAATATGGTTCCAATCGGTGATATTATTCCTTGGTGGAATAAGTGGATTTTTCCAAATTTGGTTGGTACAATTAAGGAAATGAAATAGAAATGTATGGAGGAAAACAATGAACAGCCGTAACTTAGTTAAATTGTTTTTAACAACATTGCTTATCGGTGGTGTAACGGGCGGAGTTGTAGGGTTCTTGGCTCGGTGGAGTGAGTTTAGGCCTTATTTTTCTTCTTTTGAAGTAAGTGCCATCCTATCAACTTTTATTTGGTTATTCGGTGTTGGATTAATTTTCAGTGTCATAAGCCAAGCCGGCTTTTTTGCCTATTTAACGATACATCGTTTTGGTCTGGGGATATTTAAAAGCGCTTCCTTATGGAATGCCGTTCAACTTGTACTCATTCTTTTTGTTGTATTCGATCTTGTTTACCTGCGATATCTCAGCTTTGGTTCAGGCGAGGGGATCAGCTCCTACATCGCGTTAGCATTGGTTGTATTGGCCGCAGGGCTTATTACAGCATATTTCAAAATGAAACAAACGAATAAACAGTCGTTCATACCCGCCTTATTTTTCATGGTCGTGGTCACGGTTTTGGAGTGGATACCTGTCCTAAGTGCCAGTGCCAATGATGAAAGCTGGCTTTACTTCATGCTGTTTCCGTTGTTAGCCTGCAATGCTTATCAATTATTGGTTCTTAGCAAATTGATTCAACGTTCACAAAGGGAATTGGCCAGTAAGAGAGGGAGTAAGCAAACTCCGGCAAAGGGAAAGATGAAAGCCGGTGAACTAGGGAAAGGCAGCTAACCTATTTGTAAGTGGGTCCATACATAAGGAAATCAAAACATAAAAACTGCGTACTAAAGGTTTTGGAGACCATTAGTACGCAGTTTTTTCAGTCAGCGGATTTCCTCACTGCTTGCCGATGAATTGGAAATCATCTCTGAAACGTTAACGAAGTATAAATTTTTTGATCGAAGTTCACTTAGTAACTCCGGTAAAGCCTTATTCGTTTGTTTTGCGGAGTCTGAAGCATGTAATAAGATGATATCACCCTTTTGGGCCTTGGTGATGTTCTGAACGATCCGATCCACACCTGGATTGGTCCAATCCTTTGAATCGATGCTCCAGTGGACAACGGTATATCCGAAATTCTCGCTGATCTTTAAGAGGCGTTTATCAAAGTGGCCGGTGGGAGCACGTAAAAGTTCTATGTTCTTTACATTAAGTTTTTTAAATGCCTCCTGGGCTTTAGAAATATCCCGGATGATTTCTTGATCTTCCATTTCGGAATAATCTTTATAATCGTAACCAAGCATGCCGATTTCATATCCTTCTTTCACAATTTCAGCTACAATGTCCGGATGACGTTCAGCCCAAGATCCCGCGAGGAAGAATGTGGCGGATTTAATTTTTTCTCTTTTTAATGTCTCTATTATTGGGGCGGCTTTCTCATCACCCCAGCCAATATTGAACGTGATCGCAACATTCTTTTCCCCTTTATAAACTGCTTTCGGCCCATCTTCTGTAGAAAAAACGGGGGCATGAAGAATGTTTTGTACAAAAAGAAACCAAGCGGTAAAAAGTGCCGTAAGCAAAATTAACGAATAATATTTAATGTTCTTGGCCTGAAGCACCATGAAAAATTTCATTAATCCATCCCCTTGTCCAAAGTACTCTTGTCTTCAAATTTATGCGCGAGGATTATTGTTATGCAAAAAAATCCGTTGAAAATTCATAAAATTCATGGGAATGGGGAAAGCTGTCTGATGGAGGTGTGAACCATGCTCGGTTTATTGATTAATGACAAAGAAAAGATGGAATTGGAGTACCTTTTAAAAAGAGAGATGGATGAAATACTATTCGATTTGCAAGATGACAGAATCGATCACTTAGTCAAAAGGGCAATAAACGAGAAATATAATATCCTTTTCAGGCTGTTTAAAAGGGTGAGCACCGAGGAAGAATGCCTGATGTATATGAGGGGAAAAACGAATTTATCCAAGCGGAACCAGTCATGATATTTAAATCGAATTATATTCAAAAAATCTATTGACTATTGGTTTGTACGCTGGTATATTATAAAAGTTGCTGCTACGTAATAGCTTTTGAAAAAGAATGAAAAAAAGTTTTTTAAAAAAGTTATTGACGAAGTGATGATAAGGTGTTAAGATATTAAAGTCGCTAAGAGATACGACAAACAAATTGCTCTTTGAAAACTGAACAAAACAAAGCGCCAACGTTAAATTTTAAGTGA
>NZ_JBHVQU010000107.1:0-3959 GCF_042886655.1 Peribacillus sp. NPDC058002
GACCCTCTTTAATGAACTGACTGATTCTTTTCATTTTTGAATTTTCTATGAACTTTAAATCTAAGTGTTGATCAAAATAAACCAAGGTACTATTCCTAGGAATTTCATTGACCCAATATGAAAATACTTCACTATGTTCCTCATATACATATATTTTATCCATCATTCTTGATTAATCCTAAGTTTAGAATCCAGTCTATTTGGTCCTGATTGAACTTTTGTTGGCGTTTTATTCCCCTTGTATCTCCTATTTCTACCATTTCTAATACACTTGGATGAATAGGGCCCCTAATTAAATTTTTTTCGGTCGCTGCATATAGCCATATAACCTTTTCGGAATCACTAGCTACTTTTTTTCCACTTAGTGCCTCGGATATTTCTTTGGAGTATGTTTGGTACGCATAGTAAATATGGCCATTATTTTTAACCAGGTCACTATCTATTCTGAAAAATGGGTGTTTATTGACTGTTAGTATAGATAAAATGGCATTTAAAAATTCGTGTTTTAATAGTAAATGATTATTATCAGCCGCAAGGATAAAATCTTCGTTTTCAGACAAATAATTGTAAAACGCTTCCTCGATACAAGTACCCTCCCCTGCATAGGGCAATTCCATGTAGCACTCGAAATGTTTGGACGCCAGGAACTTATGCATTAACAGCGTTATATCGGTTTCAAGGATTTCTAAAGCCTGAAAAACACCGGGAAAAGAAGTTCTTAAGCCACCTTTATGTTCAATATTTCCACTCATTAAATTTCTTACAATCGTTGTAGCCGTTGCTACAAGCTCTTCTTTATCTATTGTTTTTATGTGATTTAAATTATCAGCTGATAAATTCAATTCATTAAACTCATCATTTAAAAAGTTATTTCTATATTGGTAATCATATAATAAATTGTACAGTAACTCGTCTAGTGAATAATTCTTTGGTTTTAAATCATTTGCCATTTTTCAACTGCCTCCTTCATTCTTTGATAATTTTTCTGTGACTTCGGAATTAATATTCCTTCATCTGTATATTTAGGGTCTTCATATGTAATGGCTTTTAAATTAGGGCATAAAGGAAGCAAATAATCTAAAAGCTGAATTTGTTCATCCATTAAAACTCCATGATGCAAATCTCTGAATTTCCCTTTAATAATTTGGCAACCTGAAAGATGCAATTCAAAACAGTTCTCAAAAGGCAATTTTTCTAAACCATTGAACATCTTTTCATTTGTATTCCCTAACAGCCATTGATAACTAAGGATATGACCAATATCTATAGTGATAGGGGAGTTTGTCTCTTCGACCAATGTTCTGAAATAATCAAATCCATTTATTTCCCCAATAAAGAAGTTAGTACCTTCAGTGAATCCAGGAAATTCAACTGAAACTGGAACAGCCAGTTCAGATTGGTATTCGTTGATGTTCTTAATACAAGCTTCCAATCCTGCTGGTGTCATATATGGTGGTAAAGGGAAAGGGACGGTTTTCCCTTTTATTGACCACAGGCCAAGATCCTCTACGATCCATCTTATGTCATATCTTTCTATAATCTTATTTGTGAATTCTATGATTTCTGTTTTTTTGTAATACTCGGTAGCCCCCATATTTAAAATCGTTTGATGGAATGCTCTAGCCTTTAGATGTGGATTGGCTTCAAATAATCTATCATAGGCATCAAAGTAGTCCTCGGCTTTTAAAACACTTCTATTTTTCGGTTGAAAAGCAAAGAAAATATAATTAAACTCGTCTTTATAATTCTGAAAAAAACCTTTCATCTTAGGCGTGATGTCATCATGGTCCCCTTTGCTGGAAAAACCTATATCTTCCCCCCAAGGTAAATCCATGCCTAAACCAAGCCCCAGTTTTTCCTTTACATTCGGAAATTTTATTTTCTGATAGACTGTGCTCATTTGTCATTCCTCCCATAAGTTATTTTATTTAAGCTTAATCACACCTTTTTCGACAAAATACTCAAGGTACTTTTTATCGTCAGCCTTGCTAATTATCAGTGTGTTTCCGAATACTTCTATGGATTCTGGCACTAAGAAGACTCTTTGCCATACAAAATCCATGATATACGTCCTATCTAACTTAATGATTTTAGTCCATGGGTTTATCAATAAGGTATTTGAAGTGATATCCTGTCCTACCGTTTTGTATTTATCAGGAGGTAGCTCATCATTCTTTTGGGGGTTGACATTTTTGTGCAATTGCAAGAATCTATTCAGCTTTTCTTCAAACGTTTTTCCGTCAGAGTATTGAAATGTAGCTCCCATTCTACCCATCCCATAATTGAGTAATTTGTTTCCTCTTAGATTCTTGCTTGATTGAATATGGATATCAGGATTATTTGTATCTTCATAAATATAGGTACCTGGTTCTAAAACGAGCATTTGCATGACGTCGATGCCAATCTTATCTTGATTTTTAAGTAAAAATTCCTCAGAACATTTAATTTCATCCTCGGTTTCACCAGGTAAGCCACCAATTATGGACATTCGCAGCGTAATATTGGCATTATGTAAGTTATCTATTATCTGTTGATAATTACTAGATTGCACTCCCTTATCCAAGGAATCTAAAATCCTTTGAGAATTGGTTTCATAGCCAACAGACATTAAAATACAACCTAAATTACTTAGCTCAAAACAAAATTCAGCGTCTAACAACACATTCTCAAGACGGTTTCGTGTACTGAAATTAATTTCATATCCTCTGGATTTAAGTATTTTGACTGCATTGACGACAAGCCTCAAATTAGTATTCTCATCTATGAAATTAATTCTATTAACCCCGTATTTGTTAATGATATCCTCGCACTCGTTTGCTACTTGCCTTGCCGTTTTTTGCTGATAACTTTTTTCTTTTCTGGATCTATTACCATATGAACAAAAAGTACATCGTCCCCAGTAACACCCTACACATGTAATCAAAGACATATGCACTTCTTCATCTAAATAGTTTTTGTACGGTAAATCAGAAAAGTCAGGTGGTAAGGCGTCGGTGATCCTATATGCAGACTTAGATGGAATATTTTCACCATTTTTCTCATTAAGCCAAACAATATCCGGCACCTTCCCGATTTGGCAATCGTTTTTCAAATATCTGTCTAACATGAATAATGTTTCTTCACCTGCTGATATTCCTAATGAATCCACAAATTGATTTAATCCATTTAGGCTTAAGAAAGATGATTGACGAATCATGATTTGTTGTCCACCCAGAATAATGTGAGTATTAGGGGAAAGTTCTCTAATCCACTTGCATATTAAAAGGGAAGGTAATATTTGGCTATAATATGCAATAGAAATCGCGAAGATTTTGGGCTTATCGTTAAGAATTTTTTCTTTGATATTTTCGTATAAAACCTTTGTTGCAATATCACTTTTTTTCCAACTAAAATTCCTTACCAATTCAAGGATTTCCTCCAATGAGGTAATCTCAAGTTTTAAAAACGAATTTAATAGTAATAGTTCTATGCCTTGTCTCACCAACCGAACATCATACTTCAATGAATCAGAAGATCTTTTCTCAATGAATACATTATTGTAAAGTTGCTTTTGTTCTTTGTATAAGTATTTAGCCATTTCGACTTTATAGATCAATTTTAAGTCTTTACTTCCGTTTTCATTGATGCTCACATATTCAGCTAAACAATCTTCACTAAAGAGGGTATGGCATAATTCAATATTTAAATCAATTTGACTTACACTCATTCCCTTGTTCCTCAAAAAACTAGTAATCATAGGTAAACTTAGATATGGAAAGAGCCTGGCTTCAGTTAGAGGAGGAAAAACTATCATTGCATCTGAATTTTCCATTTAAAGAAATTCTCCTTTAATTTATTCAAAGAGAGTGCTAGTTTTTTAAAAGCTAACACTCTCTTTGAATCACCATTATGGATTTAGGATCTAACTTATTTTTCTGCGTCCGTCACTGCACTGAAACGGAATGCATGAAACGCACTAC
>NZ_JBHVQU010000107.1:4059-13324 GCF_042886655.1 Peribacillus sp. NPDC058002
CCACTTCCAGCTCTTTAGCTTCGATTACTTCAAGGTTTTCCACTAGCTTTTCCGCTTGTGTATTTTCCACTTGCTTAGTCATATGTTCCACCTCCTTACCATTTGCAATGGATTGTGCCTGTAACTCTGCTCTAATCTATTTTTCTGCGTCCGACACTGTACTGAAACGGAATGCATGAAATGCACTGCCCACTTCCAGCTCTTTAGCTTCGATTACTTCAAGGTTTTCCACTAGCTTTTCCGCCTGTGTATTTTCCACTTGCTTAGTCATATGTTTCACCTCCTTAACATTTGCAATGGATTGCCTGTAACTCTTGGCTCTAATCTATTTTTCTGCGTCCGTCACTGCATTGAAACGGAATGCATGAAATGCACTACCCACTTCCAGCTCTTTAGCTTCGATTACTTCAAGATTTTCCACTAGCTTTTCCGCTTGTGTATTCTCCACTTGCTTAGTCATATGTTTCACCTCCTTTAAATCAATTCAAAGCTGTCTCTTCTTGGTATATTTCACTATCAGCTAAACGGGAATCATATTTCTTCTTTCAAAGACAATTTTATATTGCTCTTTAGAAGCCTTTTATCATAAATGACTGTTCCAATAGCCACCAAATATAATCCTATACAAATGAATAACACGTATGAAAAACCAACTTTGGAAAAGTCACCTTGGTCAGTGCCATAATCCAATAAAGTGTTGAATACTCCCGCAGCGAAAGCCCCAGTTCCAAACTGTACCATCTGGAACAAACCCATATAAACCCCTGTTTCTTCCTCAGGAACGGACATCATAGCAATTTTATTTTGCGTGGGCATGGAAATGACACCTGCCAATCCAAAAAGGAGAAATGCAAATATAAAGAAAATTAAGCTGCCATTAAACATTGTCATAGTAAGGTTTACCATTCCAATTATGGAAATCGAAATAGATAGAAGTAAAAGGTTTCTATTGTCTTTTAAATCTGCAAGTTTACCTGCATACCCAGATAACAAAACGGCCAGTATCGAATCTGCCATAATAATATAGCCAACAATATCTGGTTGAATATTGTGTATATCCCTCATGTAACTTGGTATGTAAAGCACAATTACATTTGTGATGGTAAAAAGAACGAATATTCTAATAATTGAAGAGATAAAAATGGTGTTTTTTATTGCCTTTCTTGGAAGAAGAGAAGTATTTCCATAGTTTGCCCGTTCATAAAATATAAATAAAATCAAACTCAATATCGTAACCGCAATAGAAAGTGACCGTCCCACTATACTAATTCCATCGTTGAAAATGAATTGAAAACTGATTACCATAACTAGTAAGGCCAAACTGTTTTTTAAAGGTAAATGAAGGTTTGCCGTGATTCTTTTTTTTGATTTGGGAGTTACCATTAATACAAGAATTAAGGATATGCAACTTATGATAATCAATACTCCAAATATCATTTGCCAAGAGAAATATTTTATTACCAAACCTCCAGCAGCTGGTCCAATAAGTGAGGCAGCCGCTAAAACTCCGGAAAACCAGCCAAAAGCCCAACCTAATTTATTATCCTTAAAACTTTGCCTAATCAATAACACCTGTGCAGGTACTACCATTGCATCTGCAATTGCCTGTAGCGTCTGATAGACCAAAAACAAATTCCAATTGTTTGTGGTTCCACTAAGTATGGTAGATGCGATAAATAGCGATAGGCCAAATATCAACAATTTTCTTGCCCCTAATATATCCGCCACTTTACCAAAAAGCGGAATGAGAAATGCGAAAAAAGAAAAGAATAGAATATTTCTAATTTGAAGTGTGGAATAAGAAATATTAAAAAAATCTACAAGATTAGGGAACGCAATCGTCAACATGGACGTAGACATCACACTAGCTATAACACATGAAGAAATGGTTATAATCAATAATTGATCTTTATTTATTTTCATATAAATGATCCTTTTTTTATTTATTTTATTTAAATTCGCCTTTGGGTATCTTCCCTTTTTAATATCGTTTGATATTGGTATTTAAACCTTAATGCTGATTCGGCAGATCATTTATTATAGGCCGATCATCTACAGCTAAATTGACGCTTGAATCGAATTGTACAACCATCGCTATCGTAAATAGAATGGAGAACCCAGATACTAATAATTTTTTCATATCCCCTAACCTCCTGATATTGATCGATACGACTAGTATAAACCATCCAAATATGGTACATTTTTCTTGTATGGCTGCTACAGAGTATTTTTTTCGATATTTTTTATGTATTTCCAATGAAATACATAAAAAAATATAAAAGTATTTATATTTTTAGGAGTTGATAAAATGGATTCAAATATTCCTTTTAAGCTCGGAAATGTACTCTACACTTTAAGAAAAAGGTCAGGCATAACACAAAAAGTCATGGCAGAGGGAATCATTACTCAAGCACAGCTAAGCAACATAGAGAAGGGGAAAGTCATTCCATTAGCGACTACTTTATATGAGCTCTCATTACGTTTAGGTATCAGCATTGAGGATATACTTTTAGAAACTTATTCAGACCGAATGGAATATAGTGAGGAAGTGAAATCTCAAGTGAGGGTTTCTATTAGAAATAGAGAGTATCGGCAGGTAAAACGGATTCTCGAAGCAGAACAATACCATGCAGATTTCCAGTCACCTATCAATAAACAATTCATCCTCTGGCATTTGGGGATCGTAGCATATTATTGTGATAATGATATATTGAAATCCCTGGACTTTTTAGATCAAGCACTAGACTTATCTACTCATTTTCATATTTTTTCTGCTCAAAAAATAGAAATATTGAATAGCAAAGCCATTATTTATAACGAAATTACTGAATATAAACAGTCTATTGCCTCTTATGAAGATGCCCTTAAGCAACTTCAACAACTTCCAAAAACCTCAATGAATTATAGAATTAAAGTCCGGATTCAATACGGATTGACAAAATCCTTACATAAGGACGCACAATATTATGAATCCATAAAAATTTGCTCTGATGCTATTCAAATTTTAATCCGGGAAGAATCCATGTACCTGTTGGGAGAAGTTTTATATCAGCGCGCCTTATCCTTGCAGTCACTGAACAACATGGAAAGTGCCACAAAGGGGTATGAAGAGGCAAGGAATATATTCTTATTGCAGCAGAATTACGAATTTGAGAAAGTCGTTCAGGAAAGACTGTATGAGATAAAGAAATCACTTAAAGTGTATAAAGATTGAAGAATTCACTTAGCAAAACATGCTGTACTTTTTTGGTTGCATTCAAATCAATTTCGTTAGGGAATGTGTTCGTCTTGGATTTAATTAAGCACGAGAGTTAAGGAAGACGGTTATTTATATTTTCAATCAGTACACAAAAATAATTAACCCGTAATAAAAAAACCCCAATCACTACCTTTTCCAAAATCGGTGTCATGAATAGACTAATAAAAGAAACCTAGCTTATTCAAGCTGGAAAGCAAGGGATAGCATAAGGGGTCCCTATCTATATTCCTCGATGTCATGAATTTTGAAAGGCATCTACCCTCATGGGTCAAGAATCTCTTTGAAACCCACTCTATCATTCTATTTTCATCTTTAAAATTAAAACTATTTTTTCAAATTCTGTCATCAATGTTACAATAACAAGGTTGAAATCAATCTATAGAACACGTGAGGTATCATATTTTTTATGAAAGCAATACGATTATTAAAGGGTTTTAACTTTTTATATTTTGGACTGCTTGCCATTTTCATTCCGTTTCTCCCAGTCTATCTGGCTGATCAAGGTTTGCGTCCTGCCCAAATCGGATTCATCGTCGGTACAGGAGGTTTTGTCACCCTCATCACCCAGCCTTTATGGGGAATGATCAGCGACAAAACAAGGACGATACGAAAAGTCCTGTTGTTACTCATCTTTTTCTCGAGCATAATCGGTTATTTCCTCTATGATTCAAGCAGTTATCTTCAGCTCATCCTGTTTGCCATGCTGCTATATTTCTTTTTGATGCCGATCGATCCCTTGACGGAAAGCCTCAATTTTACGATGGCAGAGAAATCCGGGATCAGCTACGGCTCCATCCGGACATATGGTGCATTGGGTTATGCGGTCATATCGCTGATCACCGGCTATGTTATGTCATATTTCGGGGCGAACAGCCTTGCCTTCCTTTTTGCAGGCATTGGTTTGATCAGTTTCATTATCAGCTGGATGATGCCTGATGCACCCGTTTCAGGGAAACCTGTCACCTTTAGCAGCCTTAAGCATTTTTTCGGCAATAAAGAGACGCTTCTCTTTCTGTTATTGGTCTTTATTTGTGCTGTTCCAGCAAGGATGAACGATACTTTCCTCGGGGTGTATATCCGGGAACTTGGAGGAAGCGCCAAGCTTGTAGGCTTGACCTGGTTCTTAGCGGCGGGAAGTGAAATCGTTGTGTTCGCCCTAAGCTTCTGGTGGCTTCGCAAGGGTAAGGAAATCATCATCATTTCGTTTGCAGCAGCGTTTTTCTTTATCCGTTATTTCGTCTCTGCGTGGATTACCGATCCACATCTATTAGCTTATTTGCAAGTCATGCAGCTATTGACTTTCCCGATTTTCTACTCGGCGGCCATCCAATATCTGTATCGGATCGTTCCGGTGGAATGGCGTGCCACAGGCCAGACCGTACTGGCGCTGCTATTCTTCGGGGTTTCGGGAATCATTGCTTCTTATATAGGCGGAGCCATATATGGGGCTTACGGCGGCAAGACCCTTTACCTGTTCATCTCCTCCATCTCCTTTATAGGAATGGTATTCGCTTTGGTTCTTTATCGGATCTACGGCAAGAGGCTCGATACCGCAGATGAAGCTATATAATCAAAAAAATCGTATAAAAAAGAGCATGTTTTGATCAAAACATGCTCTTTTTGCATTCCGTTAGCGAAATAATGGGGCAACCGTTAACATTAGCACAGAGAAGCAAAGCAGTATGGTGGTTGTCCTGTTTGAGAGTTTTACTTGTCCGTCATTTTTATAGAACAATTGAAGCCGGTTTTTATAGAATACATAAAGTAATGGTAAAATTGCCAAAGCAACAACCCATCCTCCCGTGGTATTCTCTACGGTTATACCAAAAATCGCATAGATTGAATGAATGATGAACCCCATTATCATTCCAATAACGAAAATGATGGTGATTATACGAAATAATTCTAAGATCACGCTTAACATCATTTCACCTGCCTTTTTCCCGTTATCCATAAAAAAAAGGCCGCATCAGCAACCTTGAAAAAACTTTACAGGATGGGATAGTTCCCTTAATATAACAAACTTTCCTCTATTGGTTAATAGACCCTCTTTACTGCTCTTCTTGAACGAGCGAATGTTTAAATGCGTAAATCACTGCTTGCGTGCGGTCCTGTACGGCAAGCTTACTTAATATATTGCTGACATGCACTTTGGCTGTTTTCAGGGCTATGTATAGTTCATCCGCAATTTCCTGATTCGTTTTCCCTTGTGTCATCAGCAGCAAGATTTCCATTTCACGGTTTGTCAATTGATCATGAAGCTCGGTAATCTTTGGGCGACGCAGCTTCTCCATCATTTTTCCCGTCACTTCAGGTTCAAGTACGCTTTGTCCCTGGAAAGTGGAACGGACGGCTCTCGCAATCTCGCTGGCCTTTGATGTTTTCAACATATAGCTCGTCGCTCCGGCTTCCAATGCCGGGTACACTTTTTCATCATCCAGGAAGCTTGTCACAATGATGATCTTTGCTTCAGGCCATTTTTCAATAATTCGTTTCGTCGCTTCTATGCCGTCCATTTCCGGCATCACCAAATCCATCAAAATGATATCCGGACGCAATTCCATTGCCAGTTCGACAGCTTTCAAGCCATTGTCCGCTTCCCCGATCACTTCGATATCCGACTGTGCAGATAAATAAGCCGATACCCCTATCCTTACCATTTCATGGTCATCGACAAATAATACTTTAATCATCATGATCACCTCCAGCATTTAATAATGGGATTTTCACTTCAAGTTTCGTTCCTTTATTCGGAACGCTTACAAGTTGCATCGTTCCGCCTAATTCAACAGCCCGTTCATGCATGTTTTGCAGACCATATGATCCCGTTTTCGAATCCTCGACATTAAAACCGATGCCGTCATCCGTTATCCGTAAAATGATCATCCCATCACGAACGATCAAAAGCACTTCAAGCGAGTTCGCTTTTGCATGCCTCAGTGTATTGGAAATCGATTCTTGTAAAATCCGAAACAGATGGTCCTCAATCCCCTTATCCAGAGTGACAGGCTCCATCTTCCAATTTATATCCATCGTCACTTTTTGGGCCAATTCCAAAAGAAGCTCCTTCATTCCTTCATGTAAAGATTTCCCCTTTAATGCAACAGGCCTCAAGTGAAGCAATAACGCCCTCATCTCAAGCTGGGATTGATGGATCATTTCTTCCACTACCTTGAATTGTTTCATTTCCGCTTTTTCCATATCTGATTGTGACTCGGTGATCGCCGACATGAACATCGAAGCGGCAAACAATTGCTGGCTCACCGAATCATGCAGTTCCCGCGCTAAACGGTTTCGTTCCTGGGAAACGATTTCCTGGATCTGTTTCTCCTGATCTATGGCCTTTTCATTGGCCATTTTTTGTGATAATTTTGTCTGCTCATTGATTTGCTTATGGATCAGTTGCATCCGTTCCGCCATTTTAGCCATCTCTTGGACCGGATACGTCTCCTCTTGCGAAGGTAAGCGGCCCTGTTCAAGTAAATGCAGCCCTTCATCCACCCTTTCGAGCTGCCTCTTCCAAAACATTCCCGAAACTGCTCCATATATCAGCCCTACCGTCATGACCAGACTTGGCAGGAATATGACGAAGGGTAAGCCCATGACCACTTTCCCCCACAATAAGCTCCAGTCTGATAAAGGAAAGATGAAGAAAACCGCAGCCGGCAAGGCAAGGGACAGAACGAAAGCAACACCAAGGGCGGTCAATATCTGCCGTGTCAGTATACTCATATCCGCTTCACCTCTAAATCCCCAACTAAGATTGAAGTGATGATATGGACCTTGTGATCCGTTTCATTGAACCCTTCCGTTTGGTAGGAATAAATTTGATTAAAGACCCTGGATTCAGGCTTATTTTCAAAAATCCGCGCCCTGCCTGCAATGACAGAATGATGGACCCTGATTTCGATGCCATATGGGACGAGAACAGTGATATTGCCAATGATATTCCTGATGGAAATGACAGCGTCGCCTTTCGGTAAAATCGTTTTGCTTAAATCGATAACCGTATCACCGACCCCGCCCTGAACATTCACGGAATTCCATTCATATACATGCTCGGCCGTCTGTTGATGACCGAAAAACTTATTTTTAAACAGGTAATCGGTTTTTAGCAATCGTTCCTTATTGATCTTTTCTTCGTCTGAATCGTCATTGGTTAAAATGGGACTGACCCAATCAGGATTCTTTTTGGACTGATAATATAAAAACAAAAAATAAATGAGGATCGCCATCAGGAAGAATTTAAAGACGAACATATTCAAGACATTGATTATAAGGGAAATCACCCCTATAAAAAATAGGACTTTCCCGATGGTCCGTTTTGTGAATTTCCTGCCTACATAGATGCATCCTATTGAAAAAGCGAGGGAAAAAAGGAGACCTCCACCCGTAAATGCAATCTCTAAAAAAATCAGGACGACTCCGATGAGAAGTATCCATCCCATATAATCCGTCTTCATCTTGTTCAGCATCGGTTCGCCTCCCCTCATGATATTCTTAAAAGGCACAGGAACCCGTGCCTTTTAAGAATACCATGAAATTATCATGTTCTGACAGCCTGTTTTCCCCCGCCCTCCATTCCAAAAGGTCAGGGGGTAACAGCGATGCCATAAAAAACCTTTACGCTTCTTTTTGTTCCAATTCTTTTTCAAGCTGGGCAATCCTGGAATCAATCGTATGCCGATTATAATCAGCATGGACCTGGTCCTCGATGCGATCGATATAATGCTCCATTTCTTCAAACATCGCCACCGGTTTGGCTTCGGATCTGCCCCCATCCAAAACCCGATTGATCCGGTTGTTTGCCCGGGCAATATTTTCCCTGCCCATGAGCTCCAGACGCTTTAGATGCATATCCTTCAGCTTATGCTTCATTTCTTCATATTTCCGCTCCAGTTCAGCCAACTGAACCTCTGCACTTTTATGCGCCTCCTTCAAGCTTAGCGCTCGCTCATCATAGTGCAGGCTTTCCTTTACAGCAAACTCCATTAAATCCGTTTCTCCCGACTGCTTGGCAATCTCAGCCTGACCCTTACGTTTTTCAGCCAGATTTTGCGCTTGATTATATTCACGCACAAACTCTTCTTTCAGAAGATATTGACGTTCAAGCAGTTTACCGACCTTTTCTGTCTCCTGCTCACATTGACGCAAATATTGATTTAACATTCCGATTGGATTTTTTTGCTCCTTTTTATCCAACAAGTCGTGAAAATCCGCTGAAATCGTTTGTTTCATTCTTGAAAATAAATTACCCATACCAATTACATCCCTTCTATTAGTTCTTATTCAACTCTTTCCACTCTCTTTCAAAATTTGAGAATGGGTCATTTTCTTTAGATGATGCACTTTCATCATTTTCATTCCATTTTTTATAAACCAGGTAAAGAACATAAGCTGCCACCAGTCCCAATATTGCCGGGATATGGGAAATAGAAACGATCAGCACGATAATGGAGACTGATCCCCACGCAATCTTCGCCCCTGTCGATTCGGACTTCATGAACTGCTTGAATCCAAAGTATAGGATCGCCAAGCAAATCGCCAGGCTGATCAGTGGACCAACGTTCGCCAGTAACAGGAAAAGCGCGATCAGTCCTACAATAAACAAACCAAATTTCTTCATTGTTTTCGTCCTCCTTTCTATGTTTATATCTTATCTGCTTTTACAAGTTCGTATAATGAGCCTTAGCTATATTTTCTAGTAAGACTTAAGGCGTAGACGCCGTAAGTCCGATGCTAATGAGGGTGTTTAATTAGTGTGTTTTGGCGGTTTACACGTGAATTTGGGCAGTTTACTCGTAAGTTTTGCTGTTTTACTCGTGAGTTCCGCCGCTTTACTCGTGAGTTTGGCTGTTTTACTCGTGGATTTGGCGTTTACTCGTGAATTCTGCTGTTTTACTCGTGAGTTTGGGCAGTTTACTCGTGAGTTTTGCTGTTTTACTCGTGAGTTTGGCGTTTACTCGTGAATTCTGCTGTTTTATTCGTGAGTTTGGGCAGTTTACT
>NZ_JBHVQU010000108.1:0-13224 GCF_042886655.1 Peribacillus sp. NPDC058002
TAATGATTGTCATGTATAATCCTCCTAATAATTTTTTACCTTACAATTCTATAAGGGAGGATTTACTAACCTTTTTACAACCTTTATGAAGTTTTATTTGGATTAGTGTATAAAACTTTGCACAATTTGTGAAATCATAAAAACTAACAAACTTGAAATAATAGCTCCGACCAAAATATTATAGCCTGATATAAAATCATTATAGAATCCAATTGTTCCTATCAATAAAAAAATTAGAATAAAAACATATGATATAGAGAGAGAAATTAGAATTTTACGAAAAATACGTTGATCTGCAACAACGTAACTACTGTTCCACTTATCATCTTTCCTCTTGACTAAGAAATTGATTACTTGATAACCAATAACAAGAGAAGCTATTCCCCATAAAAACCATAAGTTACCACCGTTTGTGAAATTTGAATAACATGAATATCCAAAGGAAAAGAATAAGTACATATAACCAACTAAAATCATCCACTTTTTCAAACGCATAAAGATCCCTCCTGATTTTAATCTGTTTTTTCCTCTAAAAAGAATAATTTATCGATTGGTTCATTTAATACAGCAGAGAGCATTAAAACAATTCCTATTGAGGGTTCGTATTTTTGTTTTTCCAAAGCAACAATGGTTTGTCTATGTACACCTATTCGATCCGAAAGTTCTTCTTGAGTAAAATCATGTAATCTTCGAAAATATCGCACGTTGTTTTTTACTTTTCCTCTTTTCAAATTTCCCACCTCTTATGTATAGTATTATATACAAAATGGATTGAAAAGAATACATTTTAAAGAATGAAAGGAATTGATTGGAGATAAAGTAGACAAGAAGATTAAAAACATGAGCCAGTCGTGCCAGACCCATATAATCAAAAAAGAGACATCCCCCAAAGGATGTCTCTTTCCCTTATAAACTAATAACACTCATCATCCCCTCATGCGTAGCTTCCTCAATGGTACGCGGACCAAGGCAATCCCCAATCTGTTTCACAATAGGCGCATAACCTTTCATTTCCTCGAATAGTTCTGTGTTGGGAATGCGGCCAAGGGAGAGGACGATGGAGTCCCAGTTGGTTAGTTCTTCTTTTTGTTGGGTGAATAGGTTCCGGATGATGACGTGATCTTCTTTGATTGCCCCGATGTCGTAGTGGGGAAGGAGTTTGACGTTTAGGTTGTATAGTTTTTTTAGGTATTCGTTCCTGAGATATTGGTGGACGGTTTCGCCGATGTGCAGTCGTGATGATATGAGTGTGACTCCATGGCCTTTTTCGGCTAGATAGATGGCCGCTTCCATTCCTGGCCAGTCTCCGCCGAAGTCGAATACGAGTACGTTGTCCCCGACTTTTTTTGTTGGGCTGTAGAGGTCATCACTCATGATGATCCGAGGGTCATCGATTCCTTCGATGGCTGGTGTATAGGGCCGTGAGCCTGTTGCACAGATGATGGCGTCCGGGTTCGCTTCGGATATTTCTTGGGCGGTGGCGGTCTTTCCTAATTGCACATTTACCTTGCTTCTCATTAATTTCCGAGAGTAGTTATCGAGCATTGATTCTGCGAGTTCATGCCGCATCGGTGCTTTGCGCATTGTGCGGAGCAGGCCGCCGATTGATTTGCTTTGATCGATCAGTGTAACGGAATGACCGAGGTAGTCGGCTGTTATGGCTGCCTGTAATCCGCCGGGTCCTGCACCGATGACGAGGACATTTTGTTTGTTTCTTGTTTTCTTTAATTCTGGTAATATCCATGCTTCTTTACCTGTTGTCGGGTTTTGGACACAGCCAATCGGCAGTCCTTTATGATAGTGACCGATACAGGCTTGTAAACAGCCTATGCATGCATCGATTGCTTGCAGGTCGCCTTTTTTTGCTTTGTTGGGCATGTCAGGGTCGACGATTAAGGCCCTGGTCATTCCGACGACATCGGCTTTTCCGGTTGATACGATCTGTTCGGCTTCAACGGGGTCGACGATTCGATTGCCGACAAAGACAGGTACGGCTCCTGCCATCCTGATTTTGAATCCATGTGGTGATAGGTATGCGTGCTTTATCGGTGATGGCGGCACGATATGTGTTGATCCCTCGAATGTGCTTGAATCTCCGGCCGTGACATTGATGAAATCCAACCGGACTTTTTCCGCGAGATATTCAACGATTTGTACGGAATCCTTCATCGTTGTTCCGTCCATCGTCAGTTCGTCCGAGCTCATGCGAATGCCGACGGTAAAGTCTTCTCCGACTCTTTCCCATACTTTCTCCAAAATTTCCACGATGAATCGCATCCGGTTTTCAAACGATCCGCCGTAGTTATCGGTGCGTTTATTTGTATGCACAGACCAAAACTGGGCAGGAAGATATCCGTGTGAACAGCAAATTTCAACTCCATCAAGTCCGCCTTCCTTTGCCAGCTGTGCTGAATGGGCGAACCCCTCAATCACTCCTTCAATATCTTCTAAGCTCATTGGTTTTGGCATGACGCCGAAGCGCAGGCTGGGAACGGCTGATGGCGCCCATGCCGCATTTCGGTAGTCGCTCGATACGACTTCCCGTCCGCCATGAAATAGCTGCGAGAAAACCTTCGTTCCATACTTATGGAGCGTTTCGGAAATCTCTTTGTAGGCATCGACGATTCTTTCGTCATATCCTGCGATCGTTTTGGACGTAAGCATGCCGGATGGATGTGCGGATGCCGCTTCAAGGATGATCAATCCGACGCCCCCTTTGGCGCGGGCTTCATGATAGGCGACCATATCCGAAGTGGGGATTCCGTCCGTGACATGATTTGTTTGATGTGCTGTACTTAAGATCCGGTTTTTTAATTCAGTAGAGCCAATCGTTAAATGGGTAAACAGATTCTTGAATTGAGCCATAATCATGACCACTCCCTAATGTTAGATAGAATGAGAGTATAGAGGGCACCAATCGCCCTCTACCTATCCCTATACAGGTTCAATATGCAATAATCATGCCGTATGGGGAATTTGGATTCTTTATCGTCCTTTTACTTTTATAAAGAGGGTATGGCCCATGAATCTAGTATTTTATAGATAGATAACTGAACCTTTTTTGAAAAGTGGTGATTCATAAAAGGTTCAGCTTTAAATTTGGTTGGTATATGGACATTCGTTGCTAATGAGAGGGGCGCTTATTTCTTTGCCGCCCCAAAAAGTGTAACAAAATCGGTTCGAAATCGAATGATGGGGTGATGGTGTGGATACGGAAGTAAAAAAAGAATCACTAATTGTATTTTCCGATATTTCTATTTTGGATATAAAATCCTTATTGAAAATCAATTCTTCTCCTTTTATTGTCATGAAAAATCACTTGGAAATCCTCGGCATTTTAGATGAAGGTTTCTTTTTGAAGAGATTGGATAGTGAGGGTCATGATCAAGAAATCACGGCTTATCTGAATACATCGTTTGTCGTTGTGGAGAATTTAAATAAGTTAAGTGAAGAGGATATGTGCACCTATGATTTTGTGATTCAACATGGCGATAACCAATATAGATGCTATCCGATCACTGAAGTCAGGGAAATGCTGTTTAAACAGAAGATTAAGAGCTTAATAAGCTTAAATGAATCACTGCATGAAGAGCTTGAGGTGACAAGAAGGAAGGTCAAAGAGCTGACGCAAATCCTGGATTCCAGCTATGATGAAATTTTCGTGACCGATGCCAACGGGGACACGTTATTCGTGAGTGAAGCGTGTAAGAAGCTTACAGGGCTGCCGCCGGAGGCCTTTATTAATAAGAACATTAAAGAGTTAGTTGAAAAGGGGCTGATCGTCAATTCGGTTACATTAAAGACCATGAAAACGAAAGCGATCCATTCAGCGGAGCAAACCTACCCGCATGGGTTGACTGTATTCTGCACAGCGAAGCCGATTTTTGATGAGGAGGGGAATTTATATAGAATCGTTTCGAATTCCAGGGATATCACCGAATTGGTTGAGATGAAGAGTAAATTGAACAGAGTGAATCTTAGGAACAAGCGAGCCCGGCATGAGAATTCGAGAACCGTTTCGTTCAATAACTTCATTACAAATTCGGATAAGATGATAAAGGTTTTGGAATTAGCTGAAAAAGTCGCACCGATGGATTCATCGATCTTCATCCATGGTGAAACCGGAGTCGGGAAAGGCGTATTAGCAAGGGTCATTCATGATCTTAGCAGTAGAAAGGATAATAAATTCATTCAAGTGAATTGCGGCGCGATTCCATCGGCATTAATCGAATCCGAGCTGTTTGGCTACGAAAGCGGTGCATTTACGGGAGCCAATAAGCATGGGAAACAAGGGCTTGTTGAGAGTGCTGATGGCGGCACGTTGTTTCTTGATGAAATCGGGGAAATGCCGCTCGACATTCAAGTGAAAATCCTGCATCTGGTCCAGGAGAGAACGTTCATGAAGGTGGGAGGTACGAAGGAGAAAAAGGTGAATATTCGCATTCTCTCCGCTACGAATAAAGACTTGAAGCAAATGATCAAAAATAATCAGTTTCGCGAAGATCTCTATTATCGGCTGCATGTCGTTCCAATGGAAATACCGCAGCTGCGTGAGCGGAAGGAAGATATTCTATTATTGACCGATTATTTTCTGAAGAAATTCAATGAAAAGTACGGTCAATCCATCACGATCGATGATCATTCGAAGTTAATTCTGCAGCTGCAGGATTACCCGGGCAATGTTCGTGAGTTGGAAAATGTAATTGAACAGATTGTCGTGACGGCTAGAAAACCTATCGTAACGATAGAGGATTTGCCCTCCGACTTAACCTACAAAGATACGGCGCTAGTCAATTTAACAGGAATCATTCCCTTAAAAAAAGCGTTAGAGGAAACGGAAAAGCAATTATTGTCCCAGGCCCTTTCCACCTATAAATCTACCCGGAAAATGGCCAAAGCCCTGGAGGTCAGCCAAACGACGATCATGCGCAAACTAGGCAAATACCAATTTAGCTATCATGATGATAAATAAAATCAACCTCTATTGAAATCTGAATATTCAAAAACTTGGTATGGATATTGCATATTTCTTTATTGATTATTTCTATTTTGATAAGGGGGTCAAGAAATGGGTGAGTTGATTTTCTCTTTAAGTTATGGGGGTTCCTTAATTGTCATGGGGTGGATCACAAAGGTGTTCCTGGTGAAAATGAAAAAGAACCAAGAAGAAATAAAAGCAAAAGATCCGATTGAAAAGGTGGGGATGTAAGTGGCCTTTCTGCTTGGTATTATCGTATCCTTTTGTGTGTACGTCTCGATTGGCATTTTCTTATTCAGGAAAGTGAAAAGCTCAGAGGAGTATTATGTTTCTGGACGGAGCGGAAACACATTGATGATAACCGGTACGCTTGTTGCCTCTTTCCTAAGTACGGTATCTTTCATGGGAGAAGCGGGATTTTCCTATGAAGGGTATCCGATCCTGCTGCTTATCCTCGTTATTTTTAATGCAAGCGGCTATATTTTCGGGGTATTCCTGTTTGGCAGGTATTTAAGAAGAAGCAAATCATTGACCGTTCCTGAATTTTTTGGTAACCGCTTTCATTCGAAGAAGGTCCGGCTGGCAGCGGCCATCACGACGATTCTCGGAATCGCAGCATACTTGGTTGCCGTTACCCAAGGGGCAGCGGTGTTATTGGCCGAGGTTTCCGGGGTTTCCTATCCAATGGCCCTGGTGATCATGTGGGTCGTGTATTCATCCTTTACCATTCTCTCAGGTGCGAAGGGGGTCATGGTGAATGATACCGTGATGTTCTTTTTATTCTCGATCGCAACGTATCTTAGCTTTCCTTATATTATCAAATCAGCAGGCGGATTCCCTGATGCCATTACTAAAGCGGCAAACCTGGCCGAACGGCCTGATTTATTAAGCTGGCATGGCATCACCGGATCTGGCGCAACGATGGGCACGCCTTGGGAAGCATTGGCCTGGGCAGTCATCATGGGCTTGGTCTGGGGCATTGTCATTGCAGTGAGTCCATGGCAAAGCAGCCGATATTTGATGGCTAAGAATGAACACGTAGCCATCCGGGCCGGCGTATGGGCAACGATATCCATTTTAACCGTCTATTTGTTCCTTCATATCAGCATCTCGACAATTACCACCATTAAAGCGGATATCGCTCCGACGGAAAAGGTATTCATTTGGGCAGCGATGAATATTGTCCCGACATGGCTTGGAGTCATCATCGTCAGCGGCATCATGGCTGCGGCTTTATCTTCCTGTTCGAGCTTCCTTCAGATTATAGGAAGCAGCATAACACGGGATATCATGGAACAATCACGGAAAAAGGAATACACAGATCAACATTTATTACGGGCCAGCCGCATTTCCATGGTCGTGATCAGCTTGATCATTCTATTGATTGGATTGTTCCAGCCGCCTGCCGTCATGTGGATCGGCTACTTTGCGGCTACATTATTTGCGGCATCATGGGGGCCGATTGCCATATCAAGCGTATTTTCAAAGAAGGTAACGAAAGAAGGAGCCTTTTGGAGCATCGTATTCGGCTTCTTTGGCGTGATTCTCGGAGAAAGCCTCGGCATGTTCGGAATAAGCCTTCCCGTTTACCTCAATCCTGTCATCATAGGTTTAATCTTAAGCATAGGTGCACTCATCATTGGCTCCAAGTATGGAACGATCACCATCGAAGAAAGGGAGTTTCAAGCCAATATCCTTCAAACTCCTATTGAAATAGACGAGCAAAAAGAAATGAACATCACCCGCAGATACCCAGCCTATTTAATGATCAGCGGCGTCATGATCATCATGGTTACGCTAGTGTTTTATTATTGGCCGATCAGTATGAATTGATGGAAATGGCAGGGGGGATCCCTGTCATTTTTTTCTGAAAACTAGCTAAAATTCAAACTATGTATCACCCTGTCTATTTTTCAATGAATATTCACTTTAAAATTCGGGTATGATATCCTTATATTAACATAAACTAAAAACAGCCCCATGCTGGAACATGAGGCTGACAACTAGCAAGAGTGGTTGGTCACAACTAATAACTCTTAATCAGAAGAATCAGAAGAAGAACCATTGCCATCTTGGAGGGATGAGTGGTTCTTTTTCCTTTCTTGGCGAACGCAGACAGGAGTCATTAATCATCTATTATAATAAATATTGACTATTGGAAATATTCTGGTTAGAATAGGGGCAAGAATTGAAAGGAGCGATAAACGTGGCATTTTTACATCTATACTGATATACACACATATTATGGAAAAAACCACTTTGTATAAGGGGTTATTTGCTGTGTGTATAGGATGGATATGTTGTAGGAGTTTTGTCGTTCTACCGGATATCTATGCGGTTTTTTTCAGTACACAGAGCCTTCTGTGTACTTTTTGTTTTGGAGGGATTTTTACATGATGCTGTTACTTTTCACGAGTTTGGAAATTTCGAATATGTGATCATTCAGCGGTGACTTTGAAGACGGGGGGAATGTACATTGCAGTTCTTATTATTCTTTTGATGCGAGCTTGAAATAGAAGCTCGTATCGATCCAAGCTATCGATACGAAATCAAAAATTTCGGAGGTAGCGAATATGGAACAAATATGCTTTGAATTGGAAAATGTCGAAGTGACATATTTAGATAAACAGATATTGAAGATTGAACGATTGGCTGTACATCAATTTGACCGCATCGGCATCGTCGGGAAAAATGGTACAGGAAAAAGTACGTTATTGAAGTTACTTGCCGGAGAAATTCAACCGGCAAGCGGAAAAGTAAAGGGGTATGTTGATCGTGGTTATTTTGAGCAAGTAGAAGCGCCTGCTGTTGCAGAGGCTGATCCGGCGTTACTGGGAAAATTGGCAGTTCCGCGATATTCAGGGTCGCTAAGCGGCGGTGAGCAAACGAGGCTGAAGCTTGCCCAATTGTTTACCCACTATTTTGAAGCGTTACTTATCGATGAGCCGACAACCAATTTGGACCAAGACGGGATTTCGTTTTTACTTGATGAATTACGCTATTACTATGGTGCGCTTGTATTAATTAGTCATGACAGGGCTTTATTGGATGAACTTGTGACAACGATTTGGGAAGTGCATGAAGGCAAGGTACACGTATATTCAGGAAATTACAGCGAGTACATGGCACAGAAGCAGTTACAACGTGAACAACAGAGGCAGGCTCATGAACAATTCATAAAAGAAAAGAGCCGGCTTGAAAAAGCAGCGCAGGAAAAAATGAAAAAAGCTGAAAAAATCGCCCAGGCTGGAAGGTTATCGAAAAAAGAGGCGAATGCAAAACCGAATAAGACGTTCATGACGAAATCGAAAGGCACAAGCCAAAAAGCCGCACAACGTGCAGCGAAGGCAATTGAGCAGCGAGCGGAAAAGCTTCAGGAAGTCGATGCTGTACAAGAGGAAAGGCGAATCGTATTTCGCCAGTCAAAGCAATTGGAATTGCATAATAAGTTCCCGATCATGGCAGACCGATTGACTCTTCAAGTGAAGGAGAAAGTATTATTGGATGAAGTGAGTTTCCAGCTGCCGCTCGGTAAAAAAATAGCCATTACAGGCAGCAATGGCAGCGGTAAAAGTACTTTGCTTCACCATATTGCGAATGATGATGGCGCAGGCTTGGCGCTTTCTCCAAAAGCGAAAATAGGTTACTTCCGTCAAATGAGCTATCGATTTGCAAGAGATGAAACGGTTCTGCAATTCTTGGGAAACCGGTCAGAATATGATGAAGGATTTTTAAGAAGCATCCTGCATTCGATGCAGTTTGTTGGGACGGATATACTGAAAAGTGTTCAGTCATTAAGTGGCGGCGAAGCGATTCGCCTCCAACTTTGTCAGTTGTTCTTAGGCGAATACAACATTCTGCTTTTAGATGAACCGACCAATTTTCTGGATATTACGGCCACTGAAGCATTAGAACGATTTATCGCGGCATATGAAGGGACGATTATATTTGTATCGCATGATCAAGCGTTCATAAACCATGTAGCAGATCTTCAGTATAAAATTCAGGCGAAGAAATTGGTTCAAGTGTGATTTTACGTTCATGCCAAAATAAGCCGATGGGACAATTCCATCGGCTTATTTATCATCATTCCTAAACACATTAAGGATGAATCGTAACCATTGTCCCGATTGGAACAATCCTTGATAATTCCTCCACGTCCCGATTATGCATGCGAATACAGCCCTTTGAGACAGCTTTACCGATCGAGCTGGGATCATTCGTTCCATGAATGCCATAGTGCTCTTTTGATAAACTCATCCACATTGTACCGAATGGGCCTCCGGGGTTGGGGACTTTATTAATGATGATGAATTGTCCTACTGGTGTACCGAATAGCATTCTTCCAACAGCAATCGGGTATTGTTTTTGCAGTACGCCATTCTTTAGCAGCCTTAGCTTACGATTGTTAACGGATACATCGATTCTAAATGGAATGGTATCAGGAGGGGGAAAACCGGGGATCAGGATGGGTTGACCAGGATAAATGACATTTGGATTGATGTTCGGGTTAGCAGTGATGATTGCCGATAGCGGTTTCCGATAGTCCCTGGAAATCTGTGTCAGTGTTTCACCTGGTTTAACTGTATGAATCAGTCTGAACACCTCCATAGGTTATGGTTGTCATGTTTCATTCTATGTGATTTTTCAAAAGTGTTTCGTAACTCGCTGTTATCTGTTTTTAATGAAACTTATATGTTAAGTAACTTAGCCGAAAAGAAACCGAAATGAAGTTTTGATAAAATAAGTTTTTATGGAAATGAATTTTTTGTTGTTAAAGAGGGGGAATAAAGGTGGAGGAACATGTGAAAAATGCTTTAGTAGAATGGAATGAAGAAATCAGTGATGTGTTAAAAGGGATAGAAAAGGAATATGAAGAAGTTAAGCGTGATCTTCAGGTTTATTCCTATAAGTTCAATATTACCAAACAAGTTGTACAATCCACTATAAATGATGAAATCATTCGAAATATCCGTGAGCTCTATCATAAACCTTTTGAACAAAAATTGAATGAATTGAAAGAATCGATAAAAGAGCTGGAAGAAAAGAGAAAGGTTTTTCAAATGTTTGTCGATAAAATAGAAAAGGTTAGTGAAAGAGAAGAAGGAAAACCGCAAATATCAGTCATATAAGGCAGCGAAGGGCAGGATAGTCATGAAGAATCTACTATTCTATACACAAAAACCATGGCAGCGAATATAACTGCTTTTTTTTGCTGGAATTTACAAAAAGCAGCCCCTTGTTTACCCCAGCATCTACCAGGGTACACTATCCTATAAAAAGGAAATGGGGGAATTCTATGTGGAATGCGGTCTTTTGGGGAGGGGTTTCGGGTTCTGCTGTCCTGCTTGGCGCATTAGCCGCCATATTCATTCCGATAAAGAAAAACATCATTGGCTATATTATGGCTTTTGGTACGGGTGTATTGATCGGTGCAGCGGCATATGAGCTGCTTGCCGATTCGGTGAGTGATGGAGGAATCTGGGCGACGGGGATCGGATTCATAACAGGGGCCGCCGTATTTACCGCCTTGGATTTTCTTATTTCCAAAAAAGGTGCGGATAAAAGGAAACGGTCCAATAATAGCTCTAAGAAGGAAGCGGGCCTAGCCATTTTCATCGGGACGGTGATGGATGCCATACCGGAGTCGATCATGATTGGCGCAAGCTTAATAAGCGGTGGCTCGGTAAGCTGGTTATTGGTCATTGCCATTTTCATAAGTAATATTCCGGAGGGGCTCTCAAGTACAACTGGTCTGCTCAAAAGTGAGTATTCGAAGAAGAAAATCATGCTGCTGTGGTTATCCGTATTGCTCATTTCGGCACTATCCTCGATGTCGGGCTATCTATTCCTCGATCATGCCCCGGACTATATCCTGGCAGCGATGGCAGCATTTGCGGGCGGCGGAATCATCGCCATGATTGCCTCGACGATGATGCCTGAAGCATATGAAGACGGAGGACCGATGACGGGCATTTTCGCCGCCGCCGGCCTGCTTATCTCTTTGGTTCTGGATTCGATGTGATAACGAAAAAGTGATTGTCCCCTTGGAAAGAAAGGGGGCAATTTTTTTGTTTAAAATCTATCATAGTAGGAAATGCATAGGCGAAATAAAGGAATCTATCTTAAAAGAATTAATTGTTGGTGTTAAAATATCATTTCAAATCATACACTCTTCATATAGATTTTAGACATTGAGGGGATGTTAGAAATGAACTTCGAGATGCGAATAGCGAATATGCTGGCTGATAATATGAATGGTTTCATTACATTCGTCCGTGAAAATCATGAAAATGAAAATAATTGCTTTTGTTTAAATAGAGATAAATTGTATCAATTGAAGCTTCTTGTCGAGGAGTTCAAGTTTCAAGTATTGGCAGATGAACTTAAACGAATCAATCGGTTTACATGGGATGAAAACTACACGCATTTATTAGTTGAAAGATTCAGGAAAGGGATGGGGATCATTGAAGAGTACGTTGAAAACAACTACAGCGATTTATTCATTTTTACCGCTAGACTCTATACGTTGAATAACCTCAGCCTATTACTTTGCAAGGAGGAAGAATCGGATACAGCCCTCAGCGAATAAAAGAAGAGCACATATTATCGTATATAATATGTGCTCTTCTTTTATTTGGTTATAGGGATACTATGCTTCCGGGCCGGCCTTATTTGCTTGGCATCGTGGAGATATATTTTTTGACCACTTCATAAACATATTCTTGATTGGCTGCTGCTGTATTCGGGTTATATTTACCGCCATTCACTTTATTATTGGATAGCACTCGTATACCTAAGAAGGGAACATCGTAAGCTTTTGCGATTTGGGCAGCCGAAGCTCCTTCCATTTCCTCGACAGATGTACCATATTTCGTATGGAACCACTTAATCCGATCCACTTCATTATTCCAAACGTCTGCAGAACCGATAGTGCCATCGACAACCTTACCTTTTGTGTAAGTATCTTTAACTGCATGAGCAGCAGCGAGTAAATCCTTATCTCCCTCGTAGAAGCGTGGCTTTTCAGCGTTAGGATCTTCTCCTGCACTTCCTTCAGAAGCCATTAGGTCCATCGGTTTCCAAATGGTTGGATCAATTCCTTGGTTTTCAGTTTTATCTGCCGTTTTCAATGAACCTAGGTTTACCGTTCTTTTTCCTAAAACGATATCAAAAACGTTTAAGTTTGGATCATGTCCGCCTGATGTCCCTTGATTGATAATGGCAATAGGGTTATATCTTTCAATGGCCAATGCTGTAGCGGCAGCCGTGTTTTCCATCCCTTTACCTGTTTTTGCAACGATTACAGGATAATTGTCTAACGTTCCAATGTAAAATACAAAATCACCTGATTTTTCTTCTTTAACATTTTTTAACCTTTTCGCGAAATTTTCAGCCTCGATTGGCATTGGACCTTGGATCATGATAGGCCTTTGAGTCTTTTTTTCGGCCGTTTCATTTTTGGAAGCAGAACTGCATGCTGCAATCACCGATACGAAAAGTAATGTAATGATTCCTAATATCGTGTACTTTTTAAACATGTTTTTTCTCATATAATTTCTCCTTAAAACATATTATTCGATTGTTTGATACACTCGCAGTTGAGGCCAAAGAAAAAGGTCCAGAACGGCAGAATGATTACTGCCTTCTAGACCTACGATAGTCAAAGTAAAGATGATTAAGCAAAATGATTATCATGCAAAATCATTTACTGCTCAAGAAAGCGGGCAGCCGAATACTTTAACTCGTAGTCTAGTTCTTTCACTGGGAACCAGGTAGAAACGCTCAGACCATATTTCCGAGCATATACGAGTAAATTACGATTATTACTTTGCTAATATAACAAATAAATGATAGATAATCAATAAAAAAGTGAACATTAAAATATAAATATAAATTAATGTTCGTATTTGGAGAGGGGTAATTCGATAATAACGTTGATTTTTTAAAAGGTAAATGGGGTTTTAGTGAAGGTTTGGACACAATCATTATGTGGATGCTTTTCGAATAGTATAATTTAAAGGCCAAGTCAGAGATAGAAGATTCGGTAGGTTCTCATCCGAACCAATTTTAAAACAAGACTATGGTTTTTTAGTATTATGAAAACCTCATTGGATGAAAGAAATTTGAGACACTCCTGCCGAATAACCGGCTAGCCGAGACCCCACAGACGCTTGCGTCGAGGGGGCTTGGCAGACAGTCGGCGGAAAGGGAGGGGCTGTCTGAAATCTAACTGGAATTTTTTG
>NZ_JBHVQU010000109.1:0-13145 GCF_042886655.1 Peribacillus sp. NPDC058002
GATATTATATATTTATAATATATAAAAAATACTCTGGGGAAAAAAGAGTCTCCAGAGTATTTCCTATTGATTTGTATATAATTGAGAAAATTCACCTTAGTTTGTTTTATATATAATTCATCCCAATCCTAAGGGGGATTCATAAAGAATATACTTGTAGATGATGGGGCTTTTGAATTTCACATTTATATATTACCAATATTGAAATTCTCTTATAGCCATCTATTATTTATCCTCGGTTAAATCAGTAGTGATATTGAAAACTTCTTGTGCTATACGAAAACTATCGATAGCTGCAGGTACTCCACAGTAGATTGCAGTCTGTAGCAGAACCTCTTTAATCTCTTCTTTGGTGACCCCATTTGTTATTGCCCCCTGGATATGGAGTTTTAATTCGTGAGGCCTATTTAATGCGGTTATCATTGCTATGTTGATGATACTTCTAGTCTTTCTAGATATTCCAGGCCTGGTCCAAACTTCTCCCCAGCAATATTCCGTCACTAACTTTTGAAGATCCATATTAAAATCATTTGCATTATTAATTGAGTTATCTACATAATCTGTTCCTAAAACTTCACGCCTAACCTCTAAGCCTGCTTTAAAACGTTCATTGGTCATTTTTTATAATTCCTTTCGCTTTAGAGTACTCCCATATAAGGGGTGTCTATTCAATGAAATTGATTAATACCAACACCTGATATTAATTTACTTAATATTTTTCTGAGAAGTGTTAGCTTTATACGAATCTATGGAACTAATCTCTTGTTTGTTGATTGCATTTTCAGCTATATTCAACTTTTTTCTCATTGGGAAGTAATATAAAACAGCTGGGACAATTAACCCAATAATCCAAGCGATATCTGCCCCAGCAAAGGCCTTGGCTATCGGTCCTACATAGAAAGATGTGTTTATAAAAGGGATTTCCGCCAAGATTGATACAAGAAATGCCATACAAGCAATCCAATTTATTTTTCCATATTGACCGTTTATATCAAAAATATCTTTTACATTGTAACGTCCATGTCGTAGCAAATAATAATCAACAAGATTGATAGATGTCCAGGGAATCAAAAAATAACTAATAAAAAAGATGAAATTCAAGAAAAAAGCTAGAAAATTACTCTGACCTAGTAAGCACAAAACAGTCCCGGCAACCGTTACACAAAATATCATTCCTATTCGAACTTTCGGTGTAACCTTTATTTTGATGAATGGTTCAATGGTTGTTATTGTTGCCATGAATGCTCCATATAGGTTAAAGACATTTATGGCAAGCTGTCCAAAGATAATAATAAAGAACATGATTATAGCAAAGTTTCCAAACAGGTTGGCCAAGTTACCGCCGGAGTGATCAAGAAAGTTAGGGATCGCTATGGTTAAGGTTGCACCTAAGGTCATCATCCATATAGTCCCGATAACTGTGCCAGCGTAACTATACCAGAATGTATGAGAAGTTGGTGTAGTTACAGGAAGGTAGCGAGAATAGTCTGCAACGTATGGGGCGTATGCTAATTGCCAAGTTGCGACCATACTGACCGCCAACAAAAACACTGGTAAATCTAAATTCCCTATTGCCCAACTGCCTGCCGGGACTTGCAATTGGAAAACTATATATGTGGCAACTAGATAAATAAAGAGAGAAGCCCAGGACAACACTTTCTGCATTTTATGGATTAAATTATAGCCATAAATGGTAGCAACAAAACAAAGAATATTTAATATTAAAATGCTCCATGTTTGATCAATCTTTGTTAGGCTGCTTAAGGTTTGTGCTGCAAGCAAACCACTACTTGCGAAAAAACCTAAATAAACGAACATAACGAGAAATAAGGGGAAAATGGCACCAATTACACCAAATTGAGCACGACTCTGAATCATTTGTGGAATTCCAAGTTGAGGTCCTTGAGCGGAATGGGAGGCCATAAAAATGGCGCCTAATAAAGTGCCGACAATTATTGCGGCTAGACTCCAAAATAAATTTAGTCCTAATGCAATCGGTAATGCCCCTGTCACAAGCGTGGTAATATGCATGTTTGCCCCAAACCAGATGGGAAATAAATCGCGAGCTTTACCGTGACGTTCATCTGCCGGAATATATTCGATACTACGAGTTTCAACTTTCATCAATGTTCCCCCTATCAAAATTGTCTTTATACTACCATGTACCATGCAAGCTGTTTGATAGAATCACTATAAATGTAAGCGTATACAGATGTCAATATATTCAGAAAAAATATTTATTATCCAAAAATAAATATTATATAAGTGGTGATTTATTCATCGTAGTCAATTTCATAAATCAGACTACCTAATAATCTAATGGATTATATGAAATAGACATAAATTTATTTTGAGTATCTTCATAAAACAAACTCGGAAACCTTTAGTAACGATTTCTGTTTTATTAAAGAGTTTAGCTTATTAGTTTCTATGATAAAAAAACGCTCTCTGTTAAGTAGAAAATAAACAAGAAACCTTCAACTAAGAAAGCGGTGGGTTATACATTGTTAATGAGAGGGGGTGTAATAGTTGAAAAAAAACTTTAACAGCTAGAATGCTGAATTAATATTTAAAATTTTCTAATTTTTAATTGACAGTCAATTTCCCATAACCTATAATTGCACTTATTAAGAGCTTGCATGGTACATGGTACATACTTTTTTAGAAGGAGGGGTTTTCCATTACAGCTATCTTGACGTTAGGCATTACAGCGCAAGTTACAAACGCGATTCGTGAAGCCATAGTAACTGGAGAATATGAGCCAGGACAAAAATTATCAGAAACTGTCTTATCAGAACATTACAAAGTTAGTAGAACCCCTATTAGGGAAGCATTTAAACAGTTAGAAAGAGAAGGGTTAGTCGAAATTATTCCAAGAGTTGGAACATGTGTGACAAAACCGACTGAAAAGGAACTAAATGAGTTATTTACTTTAAAGGAAGTAATGGAAGGGCTTGCAGCGGGTTTGCTTGCAGAACGAAAGAGTGTTGAAGAAATTAATAAACTGAAGCAAGCAGTGGCTGACATGGAGGATGCTATACAAACCTCAGATAAAAAGCTTTATGTTGAGGCAAATGATGTATTTCATTCAGTCATTCAAGAAGGAGCCAATAACTCTAAATTAAGTTACATGCTAAATTTGCTACTCAATCAAATACCTTATAAACAGTATGTATTTTTAACTATCGAAGATCCGATTCGTCGTGAGAGATCACTTAAGGAGCATCAGGCAATCTTGGTAGCTATAGAAAAAGGAAATCCAGAGGAAGCCGAGAAAGCCATGCGAGAGCATGTAAAAGCAAGTGGAATGCAACTTAAAATGGACATAGCAAAAAAACTTGGTCAAAAAAAGTGATTTGAGGAGGAATGAATTCTATGAAATTTGGAATTTTTGCAAATCTTGCAGGACAAGGAAGACACGATGAGTATTATAAAGTGCTAGATGAAGCCCGTGAGCAAGCTATTTACTGTGATGAAAATGGTTATGATTCGATTTGGTATACGGAACACCACTTTGGTCATGAAGGAAATGAATTGATTTCTAACCCGATTTTAATGGGGGCTGATATTGCTGCACGTACAAAGAACATTCGAATTGGACAAGCCGCGAATGTAGCTACTTTCTGGCATCCACTGCGTTTGGCGGAAGACATTGCAATGCTTGACCAGTTAAGTAAAGGGCGTGTTGAAGTTGGTCTAGCACGAGGATTATACGGACGAGAAGCGGCTAATTTAAACACTTTGGCAGATCCGACAAATCAAGAGCAAAACCGTGCACTTTTTGAAGAAACATTAGAAATATTAAAGAAAGCTTGGTCAAACCGTTTCTTTTCACATGAAGGTGAAATCTATCAATTTCCTCCTAAAGGATTAAAGTGGAGTCATCCTATGAGCCCATCAACTCCCGACTTTATGGATATGGAAAAAGGCGAAATTAGTAAAATTTCCCTTATGCCTAGACCTTACCAGGAATCACTTCCACTGTGGCAAGTAATTGATTCACCGCGTTCAATTGAATTGGCTGCGGAGAATAATATACAAGGAATGTTTTGGATGCCGACCGTAAAAGAATTGAAAGGTCGTTTTGAACTGTATCGTGAAAGGGCTTCCAAAGCCAAAGGCTATGAAGTGCCACTTGGTCAAGGCATTGCTTTAGTACGTGATGTTTATGTAGCGGAAACAATGGAACAGGCTCGCCAAGATGCGGCAGAAGCCGTATTGAACAACTATCGTTGGATTTGTCACTGGAGGGGACTTAGCAACCTTATGGATCCAGGCGAAAAAGTAAAAGAAGGACAAGAATTGAACTATGAATTCTTACATCCAAGGAATTTATTGTTTGGTACACCTGACTATGTAGCCGAGAAAATTCAAGAGTTGAAGGACGAACTGAATTTAGAAACATTACTGCTTTGGGTGAACCACAATGGTTTGCCGCATGAAAAAATGATGAAAAGTTTAAAATTGTTCACGGAAGAAGTTATGCCAAGATTCACAAAAACTAAACTGGGGGTTATGTAAATGTTAGATATTCGCAAAGTGTATACAGCTGTTGAAGAAACACGTATTGAAGGTGGTAAAAAAGTAGAGAATCCTATCAAGATGATAACAACTATGGCGGTGATCAAAAATCCTTGGGCGGGCCGAGGATATGTTGAAGATTTAATGCCGGAAATTAATGAATATGCACCGCAAATTGGTGAACTATTAGTTGCTGAACTATTTAAGCATATAGGTTCAGCTGATGACGTAGAAGCATTCGGCAAGGCAGCTGTTGTAGGAGTTGATGGGGAAGTTGAACATGCATCAGCGTTTATCCATACATTGAAATTTGGTAACAAATTTCGCGACGCTGTGAAAGGAACGAGTATTCTAAGCTTTACAAATAAGCGCGGTGGTGCAGGTTCTGCAGTGATTATTCCAATGGTTCATAAGACAGATGAGTCTGAACGCTCTCATTTTATTACATTTGAAGCAACTATTCCGGATGCTCCGAGAGCGGATGAGATTGTTGTAGCAATTGGGGCTTCTACAGGAGGACGTCCGCATCCGAGAACAGGAAACCGCCATCAAGATATGGTGGAAATGGGGCTAGTTTAATGCCAACTGCATTGCATGGAAAAGATTCGTTTCATTTTGAAGAAAAAGGGATTGGTGAATCGCTTATTCTTATCCATGGTGTTGGTCTTGATCTTACCATGTGGGAAAAGCAAGTTGAAGACCTGTCGAAACATTTCCATGTTATCGTATATGACATGATTGGGCACGGAGGATCTGAGCATCCTCCGGGTCCTTATGCCCTTTCACAATTTGTTGAGCAGCTAGCAGCATTAATGAATCACTTGCGGATTGAGAAAAGTCATATTATTGGCTTCTCTATGGGTGGCATGGTCGCTCAGGCATTTGCATTAAAATATCCAGGGAAAATGAAAACGCTAACAATTATGAATGCAGTGGCCAATCGTACGGAAGAACAGCGAAAAGCCATTTTAAAAAGGGTTGAACAAGTGAAAAGAACAGGGCCTTTGGCAACAATTGAACCAGCAATTCAACGTTGGTTTAATCTAGAGTTCTTAAACTTACACGAAGAAATTGTGAGTAAGATTCGGAAAAGGCTCCAGACAAATGATCCTGCTTCTTATTTAGCGGCATATACACTTTTCGCGACTGCGGATGAAGAGTTATGGCCACAGATTCAGCAAATTAATATACCGACCCAAATTATAACAGGTGAGCATGATGTGGGTTCTAATCCCGGGATGGCAAGACAAATGCAAGAAAAGATTGCGCATTCAGAAATTTTGATTGTACCAAATATGAAGCATATGCTACCGATCGAAGGGTTCAAAATTGTGAATGAAGCTATTCGGTTGTTTATTGACAAACAAACAGTGTTGGTGAAATAAAGGGGGGGCCGGGAGTGAAAAAGATGAAGAAATATCAGATGTATATAAACGGAGAATGGGTAGAATCATCCAGTGGTGAATATTTTGATAGCTATAACCCTGCTACAGAAGAAGTATGGTGTCAAGTCGCAAAGGGGAATGCTGAAGATGTAAATCGTGCTGTTGAATCTGCGCATAATGCATTCTTGCATTCAGGATGGGCTAATATGACATTCACAGAGCGTGGACGTCTTGTTAGAAAGCTTGGAGAGCTGATTGCTAATCACTCTGAAGAGCTCGCGAAAGTTGAATCGCTAGATAACGGAAAATTAATACGTGAAATGCGTGGACAAGTAAATTATTTACCTGAATTTTTCTATTATTATGCAGGACTTGCGGATAAAATCCATGGTCAAACCTTACCAATTGATAAAAAGGATATGTTCGCATTTACAGCCAAAGAGCCTCTGGGAGTAGTGGCTGCCATTACTCCTTGGAATTCCCCTCTTTATTTAACAACATTGAAACTGGCTCCAGCTCTTGTAGCAGGAAATACCATAGTTATTAAACCTTCAGAAATGACTTCAGCGTCTCTTTTAGAACTAGTAAAACTGGTTGAAGAAGCTGGTTTCCCACCGGGAGTAGTCAATGTTGTTACCGGTTTTGGGATACCTGTAGGTGATACACTAACCTCGCATCCTCTTGTAAGGCGTGTTGCCTTTACGGGTGGTTCGGAATCAGCACGGCATATTGTTCGAAATTCGGCACAAAACTTCGCACAGGTTTCACTTGAACTCGGAGGGAAATCACCCAATATTGTGTTTGAGGATGCAAATCCAGATAATGCAGCGATGGGAATTATAGCTGGGATCTTTGGTGCTTCAGGACAAAGCTGTGTTGCTGGTTCACGTGCATTTTTACATGTCGATATTTACGATAAAGTGATGCAAAAACTCGTTGACCGTGTGTCAAAAATTAAGATTGGTGATCCTTTTCAAGATGATACAGAAATGGGACCGCTGGCAACGCATGCCCAATTGGAGCGTGTCGAAAAATACGTGGCTATCGGGTTAGATGAAGGTGGAAAACTTGCTTGCGGTGGAAAAAGGCCTAAACATTTAGAAAAAGGCTGGTATTTTGAGCCTACTATCTTCGAGCATACTGATAACAATTCCCGTATTACAAAAGAAGAAATATTTGGTCCTGTGTTAAGTGTTATCCCTTTTAAAGATGAGGAGGAGGTTATTCAACTAGCAAACAGTACGGATTACGGATTAGCAGCTGGAATTTGGGTGAGCGATATTGCAAAAGCTCATCGAGTCGCGAAAGCTATCCGTGCTGGAATCGTTTGGGTGAATACCTATCGAAGCATTTCACCAATTGCTGCAATCGGCGGATCTGGCCTAAGTGGTTATGGAAGAGAAGGCGGTTATGAAGCGATTCACGAATATCTGCAAGACAAAGTGGTTTGGGTTAATACATCATCTGAACCAATTCCAGACCCGTTCATAATGAGGTAAAAAAAAAGTGGCAGGTAAATACTTTTTATCACAGACGTTTTAAAAAGGGAGGAAAAATGAAATGAAATTACTTGGAATCTCCGGAACGATTATAGGATCAAAAACAAAAGTAGTTGTTGAAAAAGTTTTAGAGGAAGTAAAGAATAACCATCCTGATATCGAAGTCGAAATACTTGATTTGAAACAATATGATGTTCAATTTTGTGATGGTCGTAATCCGTCAACGTATACTGGAGATACAAAAAAAGTAATTGATATCGTAACTTCAGCTGATGTTTACATTATCGGAACGCCCATATTCCAAGGATCGATTACAGGGGCTCTGAAAAACTTGTTTGACTTAGTACCCCCAAAGGATTTCCGTAATAAAGTAATGGGCCTTGTTGCTACTGGCGGAACCTACCAGCATTATTTAGTCATTGAAAATCAGCTGAAACCTATAGCTAGTTATTTCCGTGCATTTGTTGCTCCGGGCTCTGTTTATGCTCATAACGACCATTTTAGTCCGCAAAACGAACTGGTAGATGCGGAAGTTTTAAAACGTATTTCAATGCTAAGTGAAGAAGTCGTTTTTATGCAAAAAGCTCTGAAAGGTACTAAACAGGAGCCCCAATTAAGCTAAGGGAGAGAGTATTTTAAGGAAGAAAAAAAACCATATTTAACTTTATGGAACAACTCGTTTTGTTATTGATTCAACTTCATTTAACTTGAGCCAAGTAGCAAGGAGGGGACAAATTGCTATTAGATGTAGAAGAGACAATACATTTAACTGATCTATCCTTTATTAATCTATGCAAGGAAAAATATGGGGTTAATAGAGGGGTTTATAATACAATTGATGCTTGGTTTTACAAGCAAGGAATTAGTAACATTCTAGAAAGACGTAATAGTATATTATTTTTTCTTGATTTTATTAAGGGGAATTCTGAGGTGGAAAATAACCAATGTAAATTTGGTCACGGTGGATTAACCATAAAATTAGAAGAGTATTATTTTTCTAGAATAGAATCGACTATTTCAAAAATTGCCTCTAATCTTTAGGTGAAGTAAAGACAAAGAGTGAAGGGGAGCTGAGAATATGACAATTATAGATAACGTAACAAAAAAACATTTACTCATTAATGGGAAATGGGTGGAAGCCAAAGAGTATAGTCCACTTCGTTCTCCTTACTCAGGAGAAGTCATAGCTGAAATCCCTCTGGCAACTGAAGAAGAAACCGACCTAGCTATTGAAGCGGCGCAAAAAGCTACGAAAGTGATGGCAAAAATGCCAGCTCACCAACGTGCAAAAATCTTGGAAACATTGGCCCAACTTCTTGAAGAGCGCGCAGATGAAGCGGCTCGAATTATATCGATTGAATCAGCCAAGCCGGTTACAACAGCTAAGGGAGAGGTGGCACGAACAATCGAAACCTACAAGTTTGCGGCTGAAGAAGCGAAACGAATTCACGGGGAAACGCTTTCGCTGGATGCGGCACAGGGCGGTGAGAATCGACTGGGCTACACTGTACGTGAACCGATTGGAGTGATTGGGGCCATTACACCTTTCAATTTCCCTATGAATCTAGTCGCTCACAAAGTTGGTCCGGCGATTGCCGCAGGAAATACAATTGTACTAAAGCCTGCAAGCCAAACGCCACTATCGTCGTTGTTCCTTGCAGAACTATTACAGGAAGCAGAGTTGCCTGCAGGAGCATTAAATGTGGTCACGGGTGGAGGAAGAGTGGTTGGAGACAAGTTGGTCACTGATTCTAGAGTGAGTATGATTACTTTTACTGGTAGCCCAGGAGTTGGGATTGGTATCCGCAATAAAGCAGGATTGAAACGCGTGACATTGGAGTTAGGATCTAATGCGGCTGTCATTATTGACCGGGATGTAGACATAGATAAGATTATTTCTCGGTGTATAACTGGAGCATTTTCAAACCAGGGACAAGTATGTATTTCTTTGCAAAGGATTTATGCACATGAAGAAGTCTATGATCGCTTTGTTGAAAAATTTATAGATGCAACGAAACTATTAAAACTAGGTGATCCGCTTGATCCAGAAACTGAAGTTTCCGCTTTAATTTCCCCATATGATGTTGAAAGAACCCTCAATTGGATTGAGGAGGCGAAACAAGGCGGAGCCAAGATTGCAACAGGTGGAAAAGCGGAAGACAATATTCTTCATCCGACTGTCATACTAGATGCTGATACTCACTTAAAGGTATCTTGCCAAGAAGTGTTTGCTCCAATTGTTTTGATTAACAAGATTCAATCTGTTGAAGAAGCGATAGATTTGGTCAATGATTCCAATTATGGCCTACAAGCAGGAATTTACACAGACAATGTGCATACAGCACTGGACGCAGCAGAAAATTTGCAAGTGGGTGGAGTAATGATTAACGACATTCCTACATTCCGTGTTGATAATATGCCTTACGGTGGGGTGAAGGAAAGTGGAACAGGCCGTGAAGGATTAAAATATGCAGTCGAAGAAATGACAGAAATGAAACTGGTTGTCTGGAATCGAAATTAGGGAGTGGAAAGGCATGGCTTATTACGCAGCATTTTTACATATGATTGATGCTAAAAAAAATATAGAAGTGCGTCCACGTCATATCGAGTATTTAAACGAACTTGATCATAAAGGGAAAGTCTTTGCAAGAGGGCCTTTTGCGGATGGTACAGGCGGTTTAGTTGTGTATATTGCAGATACATTTGAAGAAGCACTCTCATTAGCAGAAAAAGATCCACATGTCGCTGAGAAGTCTCGTCGGCTGGAGCTTAAGGAGTGGCAGGTCTTGTGAAAAAATAGCTGGAGATTTGATAATAATCCGAATGTCGTTACAAGTTTAGGCTGTTAACTGAATTAGAAGGTTATCGCATCATCTCTTTTCTGATAGGCAGATCATATGTATGTTTTATATGTTTTAGCAAGCAAGCGTTAACTCTCTTTATAAGTAGAAAATTATTTAAAGAAGACAGTGGTTACATTTTACAACATATTTATTTTTTCGTAGACTTGCATGGTACATGGTAGAACATCAACTATCATGTACCATGCAATTTTGAATGAAACAATATAACTGAAGTTAAAGTTGAAAAGAGGAAAAGAAATTTAGGAGTGAGCCACATTGAATATGAAAAAAACAGCTCTTCTATTGATCGATCTTCAAAAAGAAAGTGGTACATCAAATGTTGTTGGTATGAATGACATTGTTCAAAATGCGAAGACTCTTGTTCATACATGCCGTCAACAAGGCATACCTGTTATTTACACTCGACATATAAGCAGGGGAGATGCTATTGGCCTAGCAAACAATGAACCATTGAATAAACAAGGGGAACCTATCTATTATCACTCTGATATGGATTCTATTGAAATTATAGATGAGATAAAACCTCACAAAAATGACATCATTATTGATAAATACCGATACAGCGGCTTCTATGAATCAAGCCTCGATTTAATGCTCAAAAGTCTGGATATTAAACATTTGATAATTGGAGGAGTCCTCACGGATTGTTGTGTATTAGCCACAGTATTAGATGCGTATTATCGTGATTACCAAGTTAATCTCGTTAAAGATATTTGCGGAACTACAACTCTTGGCGCACATATGTCAGCTACATTAATGATGGCCAATTGGATATATGATCTTAAAGTTTATGATACTGATCAAATAGTAAAAATGTTGAGTGGTGAAAAGCACCATGTCTGGGAGACACATTCTCCAGATCAACTCCAATTTTCTCCTGATAACCTTAAAAAAATCTACTCTAAATTAGATAGTTTTGAGTAGAGAGCTATTTTGTTGATTAATTCCCAAATAAGGCCCTTTGCAATACTAATTCCGACCTTTTTGGGGTGAGAATCATATCTGTACTGAGAATTTAATGAGTATGAAAAGATTAATCTAGATTAATCTATAATACATTCAAGAAGCTGCTCCTTGTAGAATAGGCCTAATAAAAGTTAACACTTCTAAATGAGGGGGAATTCACATGAAAGTTGAAGAGCGAAGTATTGAATATATTCCAGAAAATGAGCGACATGGAAAGGCGAAAGATTTATTTCCAATCTGGTTTGGGGCGAATATGAACATTACTACGCTTGTGTCAGGATCGTTACCTATTATGCTAGGTCTTAACTTATTCTGGAGTGTGATTGCCATAGTTATCGGTTCTCTCATTGGAGCGATATTCATGGCATCACATTCAGTACAGGGTCCTAAGCTGGGAATACCACAAATGATTCAAAGCAGAGCTCAATTTGGGGTCATTGGGGCAATTATTCCTTTGTTCCTTGTAATGTTTATATACTTAGGCTTTTTCGCAAGCAATACACTTCTTGCTGCTCAAACCATAGGAAACATACTTCCGATTAACCAAACTTGTAATATTATCGTTATCGGAGCTATCTGTTTTGTAGTCGCTCTATATGGCTACGACTTAATTCACAAGGTGCAAAAATGGTTCTCGGCAGCTTCAATGGTTCTTTTTTTGATCATGACCTATATAGTCTTTCAGTTACCAGTACCTGCAGAGCAATGGTTACCTAACAATATTAACTTGTCGGGATTTTTTCTTGCTGTTAGTATTGCCGTTACATGGCAGTTATCTTATGCACCATATGTTGCCGATTACTCAAGGTATCTTCCCGTTGAAACTCCACCTGCAAAAACGTTTTGGTATAGTTATTCGGGTACAGTAATCGGAGCTGTCTGGATGATGGTTTTAGGTGCTGTTTTAACGATTGCAATACCGAATTTTCTTGACAACACGGGGAGCAATTTAGCAGCTTTATTCGGAAACTTTGCGATCCTTATGTTTGTACTAATCGTCTTTGGGCAACTCGCTATTAATGTTTTTAATCTATATGGTGCATTTATGTCCTCGATTACGACACTTGAACCGTTTTTTAAATTCAGAGTTACACCAAAAGTACGGATGGGGTTCCTGCTATGTATTACATTCTTAGCTACAACTTTATGCATTGTGGGACAAGGAAACTTTCTCGAATTTTTCATGAATTTTATTTTTTTTATGAGTTACTTTTTGATCCCATGGACATCAATTAACCTTGTTGACTATTATATACTGCGTCGAGGCGAATATAGTGTCAAAGATATCTTTGATCTAAATGGTAAGTATGGAAAAGTCAACTGGATTGCTTCCTTTGCATTTGTAGCATCAATACTTGCAGAGATTCCTTTTATCAATGCGTCTTTTTATGTTGGACCTGTTGCAAAAGCACTTAATGGAGCAGATTTAGCTTGGGCTGTAGGACTTTTCTTACCGGCTGCCTTTTATTACTTTCCAATGAAACGAAAGATAACTGCAGAAGTCATTACCTTACCAGTTGAGAAGGTAGGGGAAAGATAATGCGGGGTTAATCAATATGTGCGGAAATATTGGCGGAATTGTTGGACCTATCGTTGTAGGTGCTGTAGCAGAAGGTAGTGATTTATCTAATGGTTTTTACGTATTAGGCTATTTCTTAATGGTTGGTTCTATACTTGCTTTAGTTTTTGGAGTGGTACTCAGTCGAAAAATGAAGCAAAATGCCATAATGGAATAAGTGAAACAAAAGGACAATCCATATAATTGGTAAAATAACAGAAAATCCATAGGATTTAACCTTAACTTTTTGAGAAAATTTTTCTTACTAAAAAGCGACCTTGATCATCCATCAACTTTGGAATCACAAGGTCGCTTAGTTTATTTCGCCTTCCATTAACCATTTAGCTAATCA
>NZ_JBHVQU010000110.1:0-13131 GCF_042886655.1 Peribacillus sp. NPDC058002
GGTTAAGACCTGAGATGATGAGGATGCTTTTTTTACATATTTCTATTCAGCGAGACCAACTAATGCAAGCGAACCATTTGGTTCGTAATATTTAGGCTGCCATTGATTAACCTAAAGGGGGTCGGATTTTTTATTTCCGTTCCTTTTTGTTACAAACCAAAAACCTAATCCGTATTTGGATTAGGTTTTTGGTTTGATTAAAGAAGGTAAGTTGCTTCATTTCCAATCATATGCTTAATTTGGGAACCAGCCTACAGGTTTTACATCGAGATTAATGTTGATTTGCTTAATTTCCTGGTATTCATCCAAGCCGTATTTTCCTAAACTGCGTCCAATCCCGCTCTGTTTGTAACCGCCCCATGGCGCCTCGACATATGTTGGATGATAATCATTCACCCATGTAATCCCCGCCCGCACTTTCTTGATCACACGCAATCCTTTTGCGCCATCGTTAGTGAAGACGCCCCCTGCAAGGCCGTAGTCTGTATCATTTGCAAGTTTAATAGCTTCTTCTTCATCTTTAAACTTTTGAATGACAACGACCGGACCGAAGATTTCCTCTTGTACGATGCGCATGTCAGGTGTTACATCGGTGAAGACAGTCGGTGCAATGAAGTATCCTTTATCAAGGCCGTCATCAACAAGACGGTAACCGCCTGCTGCAAGTGTCGCCCCTTCCTGTTTGCCGATTTCAATATAATTTAAGATGCTATTCATTTGCGCTTCGCTGACAATTGCCCCCATGTTGCTGTCTTCTGCAAGGCCAGGTCCAACTTTGATTTTATTCGCGCGTTCCACATAGCGTTTTACATATTCATCATAAATGCTTTCTTCAACCAGGATGCGGCTACCTGATGAACATACTTGGCCGGCACCGAAGAAGATGCCAAATAATCCGTAATCGATGGCTGTCTCTAAATCTGCATCGGCAAAAACGATGTTAGGTGATTTACCGCCAAGCTCAAGGGAAATTTTCTTTAAGTTGCCCGCGGCGGCTTTCATGATAGTGCGGCCAACATCCGTACTTCCCGTAAATGATACAATGTCAACGTCCTTGCTTTCTGCAATGGTTTGACCGACAACAGTGCCGCGACCCATCACCATATTAGCCACACCTTTAGGGATGCCGACTTCCTCTAGAATTTCAAATAATTTCATTGCTGTTACAGGTGTCACTTCAGCCGGTTTATATACAATGGTGTTACCCGCCGCAAGGGCCGGTGCGATTTTCCAGACACTCATTAGAAGAGGGAAATTCCAAGGTACTATCAAACCGGCTACACCTACTGGCTCACGAACGACCATCGCTTGCACGGGAGCGGGAACTTGATAAGTTTCCCCTTCCGGATGAAGGACCAAACCAGCGTAGTAACGGAAACACGCGGCGGCATCGGCAATATCGAAACCTGCCTCTGCTTTAAGTTTACCGTTGTCCATTGTTTCGAGAATCGTTAACTCTTCCGCACGTTCATCAATTTTATCAGCGATTTTATATAGATAGGAAGCTCGCTCCTGTGCCGTCAGTCCTGACCAGATTCCACTTTCAAAAGCTGCTTTCGCAACTGAGATTGCCTTTTCAGTATCTTCCTTGGTGGCACGAGGAGCCCTTGCAATGACTTCCTGTGTTGCAGGATTGATTACCGGGATTACTTCATTTGAAGATGAGGATTTCCACTTACCGTCGATGTAATTTTTAAGCTCTAAAACAGCCGTTTCTAAAATTGTCATGTTTTTTGCCTCCGGTTTTCATTATTTTTTTGTAAGTCTGTACGGAATCGTTAAAGTTTTAATACAAGTCTGTCGTCCTTCGCACGTGAGCAGCATGTTAAGATTGACTTACGTGATTGGCGATTTTGTTCGCTAAGGAAGAAATCCCGGTGATCCACTTCACCTACTGCAACATCTACCTCACAACTTCCGCACCCTCCCACTTTACAAGAATAAGGTGCATCAATTCCTTCCCTTAATAGCGCATCAAGCAGTGTTTCACCTTCATGAACATGGATGGAACGATCGCTGTCTGTAAGCTCGACAATGAAAGGATCTTGCGGCCCATCATTTTTTGTCGCAAATAATTCGAAGTGGATCGCATGTTCCGGATAACCATAGGAACTGGCGGCTTTTCGATACTCTTGAACCATCTCGATTGGTCCGCAAAAATATACATGCGTGCCAATGCGATGATCCTTCATCGTCTCAGGCATCATTCTGCGTTTGTCTTCTGCCTGCGAAAAATAAAAGGTGCATTGATCAGGGTATTTGGCTTTCAACAGATCATAAAAAGCACATAATTCCGGTGTGCGCGCTGAATAATGGAGTTCGAAGGTTTGGCCTTCGGCAGCCATGTCTTCCATCATTGCCAGAAATGGGGTGATGCCGATTCCAGCTGCATAAAAAGCATGATGCTTTGCTCGAAAGCTGAGAGGGAAGTTGTTTTTAGGGAAACTGACTTCCAACCTGGAATCTATCTGTACATGATCATGCCAGAAAGCGGAACCTCCGCGTGACGCCTCATCACGCCGAATGGAAATTGCATATTTTTCACGTTCCCTTGGGTTGCTGATAAGGGAGTATTCCCTTTCGAAGATCGTATCCCCGGCCGGCATGAATGTGGTCAAATGCGAACCGCCTGTAAAAGCAGGCAATGGGTTTCCGTCAACTGGAATCAATTCGAACTGTTTTACGAATGGAGTTTCTTGAATGATCTTGTTTACTTTCATTTGAATATTTCCTACTACCCGCATGATGATCAGCTCCCTACTTCTTCTTTTCCGATTGGAATGAATGGGTAACCAATATAACCTTCCCGTACTATGGAATAAAAAGGTCCTATTTCTAGCCTTGCTCTGCAATGGTCACATTCGGCAATCTCTGCTTCTTCTTCGACTTCCGACACTTCAAAACATTTCATGCAATATACGTACCGCCGTTTAGGCCCGATAATCACCGTCTGGATCTCAGCTTCAGATAGACCAGCTTCCACCCCGAGCGAGAAGATCATAACAGCATTGTTCCATGCAGCCGCAATATAAAATTGGGTGCCCATCTTTTGTGACAAGATGAATCTCTTAATCTCCTCTTTATCCTCCATTCCGTTAAAGGAAATACATTCAAAATGCACTGTACCTGCAAGCTCAGATATAAAACTTTTCGCCTTTTCATATCCGGCTTGATCAGAAATGACCACAAACTTTCTTCGTTCATTCCTAGGAGTAAATTGATTTACGATCGTAATTGATTTATCAAACAATACTGGACTATTGTACAAGGCCCTATCCTCCTACTTATTGTTTATTTTCGTTTTTTTGTTCTTCATCAATACGCCTCAAATATTCGACCGATTGCGGAAGAAACGGGGCTATTCCTTTGTATGCAGCCATAGGTTCCGGAATATCCTGCAGTACGCTATATGTCAGATCAAACCACTCCTGGCGCAATGTCAAATCCTCCAGTGGGAGGAACTGCGTATTCAATACGAATAGAATGGCGTTGCTTCTTGGCATGCGATAAAATTTTTGTTCTTCAACACGCAAACGAACAAGTTTACCTGCATTTTCCGGTGTTATCCCAGAACGCTGCGGTCCCCAGACATCCATCGTTTCATAGTTGACATCCCAACGGTCAGCCATCAGGTTCCAGTTGATGCGTGTCCATGGCTTTCCTGGCTCAATGGATAATAAAAACTTACGAACGCGATCTGCCAGTTCATCGCCTTTCCGTGATACAAATGGAACGGGTGCATGGATTTCATCAAAGGACATGCCTTTATTCCAGTTAGCTGAGAAGAGTGCGGCGTATGAAACTTGTCCCACTTCCAAATAGAAATTACTATCGCGATGAACCATTAAAACAAAATCATTGTGGAAATGGCGCCCTACATAATCAAGAGGCTCATATGGAAGCGTGCTGGCATCGCCATACACGAATGAATCCGATTCCCCGAAAATGTGGTTCTTGAAAGTCCAGTTGTCTCCATCTTTAATGACCTCGAAATGCTCCGGATAGCGATCAGTTGCCATGCCGATGAGCATTTCCAATATTTCCCATTGCATTTCCATTGTGTGTGAAAAGGATTGAAACCTTATATGCGGCTGTTCTTGAAGGAGACGACGCTTCGTTTCCACTTGAAGTCTATATTCTGGAGTAACTTCAATACAGTTAATGTTTGAGAGTCTTTTCAAATCGTTTGAATAACGATAGTTACCTGAAGTGAATGGAAATGGGAATGTATCTAAATCAGTTGTTTTGAAATCTAAACTTTGTGTAAACATTGAACAATCTCCTCTCGTTCCCTAGATTCTTTAAATTGCGTTTTTTCTATTTAGCTTCCTTTAATTCAACGGATGGACGCTCCATGTCAACTCCAAAACGGAAAATGTATTTAGATGAAACATAGTAGGTGACTAAAGCGACAAAGTATGTTGGAATTCCGGCAGCTGTATGAAGGAAAAAGTCACTTGCTTCAAAAGTCAATGGATTATAAAGTGCCCAGTAAACGATCGTTCCAATGACCACCGTTAGAACTGCCGACGGGTTAAGGCCTTTCCAATAAGTATAAGAGCCCTGTGTGTCATACAAATCCCTTATTGAAATGCGTTGTCGCTTTACAAAAAAGTAATCTGCAACGACAATTCCGCCAAGAACAGCCATGATAAAGGAAATGACAGCAATGAATGAACCAAATGCATCATAGAACGTCGAGCTTAGAAGTAAGAATATGGTCGGTACGGTTGTACCCATCGCAATCATCCATGACTTTTTCGGGAATACAGTTTTAAAGCTGACAGCTTGTGAGTACATAAGGAAAATGGCTGCACCGACATTCCCAACTGAAAGTAAAATCAAGCCAATGAAGCCGCCCCAACTCCCTGCGATGGAAAACATCCAGTCAGAAGGATTAAGTGAACCAGCGACTAATGCAGCAATGGCCCCAACTAAAGCTGCGATACAAACGATGATTCCATAGCTGTAGAATCCTGCTTTAAATGCTCCTCCTTCTGTTTTAGATAAACGGCTGTATTGGCCAAGGTATGGCAGCCATGAGAAGCCGAGACCGATATTTAATTCCAGGGCTGTCGCGAATGAACGAGAATTCGTTTCAAATGGCTCGGAAGGAAGTATATGAGCGACTTTAGTGAATCCCTGGCCAAACAAGACTATTGCAAGAAGACCAAACATGAGAACCATAAAAACCGGAACGGCTACTGCGGTATATTTTTGAATCGCTATCGGTCCCTTCACCGTTACTAGAAATGCACAGATGAAGAGTAAAATCGAGAAAAACGGCGCTCCAGTTGCTTGGCTTGAGAAAATGGCGGGCATCCCCATCCAATTAGCAGCCTCTGCTAACGCCTGGCCGGACATGAAAAGCGCAATGGAAATGTAGCCGAGAGTTAAAATAAGAAAAACAAAGAAAAAGATATTGGATCCTAGATACCCTAGTGAACTTCGAAACCCTACAAAAGTATCTATGCCATAACGCGCAAAATAAAGGGTAATGGGAACAATCAACAGCAAAGGGAAGGCGTTACCGAATAAAATCGCTGCCAGTGACTGCTTCACATCAAGCATTGTACCTGTGTATCCACCAGTTAACAGCCCAAAAGATGAGAGGCCAATTACAACCTGAACTAAAATTAAATCCCGAAGATTAAAAATCCGGTCACTTTTACTTGCCGGTAAAAAACCAAAGGCCACATCCTTTGAAATGGAGGCATTCTCTTTACTCACACGCTTCTCTCCCAACTATAAAATAATGATTGTATCGCTTGGAAATAAGACTGTCATTGTTTTGGGTGAGCTAAATAAACTACTTTAGACAAGTGTATAGACCAGGTAAAAGATGATTAATATCATGAGAAAAATTGAACCTGTCGCATCCTTCCATTTCATTTTGTCGATTTTCACGGCATCTTCCTTCTCATACGCATTGATCCGCTCATTCAAATCTGAATATAGATTTTTAATAAAGGGATCTTCAGAATTGATATTCTGTTGGAACTGATTCTCTTTATTCAAAATCGTTTCTCCCTCCTTTGCAATCATGCTTTCTAGTCCCTTCTCTTTACTTTAATGCAATAAACATGCCAATCAGAAAACACCATGCTTACTGGGTTTCCAATAGGAAGAATATTCATTTTTGAAACTATTGAACAATTGTGAAATTTCTGTAATATAAAAGCTAGGAAGTTAAATGAAAGGCAGGTAGACATGAATGGATCACTTCACCTCTGTACTCTTGTCTATTTACGACCAGCTTATTGTGACAGATAAAAATGGCACCATACTGAAATCGACCGGAACAGGAAACACCTTATTCCAAACAGTCAAATCCGCTAATGTCGGCGGTTCCATCAAGGATGTTGAACAAGATTTGTTTTCCACAAGCTTGGCAGAAGAGATAATGGGCAAAAATGAAAAAAGATCTTCCATGCTGTCCTCATGGCAGGGTCCGGAAATGCTGATGACGGCATACCCAATTGAAACTGGGGCCTGGGTGTGGGCCTACAAAGAAATTAAAGACTCTTATCCAGATACATCAAGGGGTCAATCAGGGCCTTTGTTTGAATCGAAGAAGCCATCTTTTCCATTTGTGATCCGCAGTAAACCGATGCTTGATGTTCTGCATAAAATGCAAATGGTTTCCGATGTTAGCGCAACAGTCCTTTTATTGGGGGAATCCGGTGTAGGAAAGGAAATGGCCGCCAGGGCCATACATAATATGAGTAACAGAAGCGACGGTCCGTTTATACCTGTCAATTGCGGTGCAATCCCGGAAAACCTAATTGAAAGCGAACTTTTTGGCTACGTAGAAGGGGCTTTTACCAGCGCACGGAAAGACGGCGCCAAAGGGAAATTCACACTCGCCCATAAAGGTATCTTATTCTTGGATGAGGTTGGCGAGTTACCGCTTAACGTACAGGTAAAACTGCTTCGCGTCCTTCAGGAACGCGTTGTCACACCAATTGGAAGTACGGCATCACACCCTGTTGATATTCAGGTGATTGCCGCAACAAATAAATCGCTCGAAAAAATGGTGAAAAAAGGTGAATTTCGAGAAGACTTATATTATCGCCTTCATGTCGTACCTATCCATCTTCCGCCGCTTAGGAATCGTGTAGATGAAATCCCCCACCTGGTTCAGTTTTTTCTACAAAAGTACAATGCACTATACAATCGAAATGTGGCTTTCACCCCGGATGCAATCGACTTGCTATGTATCTATCAATGGCCCGGTAATGTGCGCGAACTTGAAAATACAGTTGAAAGGCTTGTGATTACTAGCGGAATGCCGGAAGTAGATGTTGCGTTGGTTAAAGAGGTCCTTCCTTTTAAAGGGCCCAAACCCGCTTCAATACCTGTTATCGATTTTCTTATGCCTATGCAGGAAGCAGTCGAGCTTGTGGAGGAACAGCTCATCAATATGGCGATGGAACAATACAAATCATTAAAACTAGCAGCGAAGGTATTGGAAGTCAGCCAGCCTACGATGAGCAGGAAATATAAAAAATTACGTAATAAAATTGAGGAGGCACGCTTTTCACCAGTGGATAAACGGGCCATTTTAGAAGAACAAATAAATCAACGGCTTCGTTCCATTGCGGTTGTAACCGCAGCTATCATTCCAGCTGAAGAGGTTATCAGTCTGCAAAAAAATATGAACCGGCAAACTTCCTATTCCCAGAAATTAAAACAAAAACTTACCATGATTCAAGAAAAGGAAGGCGTAATTGAATGGGTCTTTATATTTATCATGACGGAGGATGGACGTCTGATTCACCTCGTTGCAGACAAAGGCTTTGTAATTGAACCGGGGGAAGAATATATTGGCCCCCCTGAAATGGTTAATGTTGCATACCAGGCGTTTAATGGTAAGGCTGGTGTGACTCCGATATATGAAGACAGGTACGGTGAGTGGAAAACAAGCTTTGCGCCTATTATTGATGATGAGGGCAATATCGTTGCTATTGTAGGTTGTGATTACAGCAAAGCCTATTTCAATTCGGAAATGCAACGTCTCCGTAAACAACTCAATATACATGTTTGATTTTAGGATGCAGTCATGCAGGATCAAAACGTTTGGGGAATAAAGCAAAAAAAGAAAAGCTGAATGCAAAAGCCTTCTTGAACAGGCTTTTGCATTCAGCTTTTTCGGTATGATCAAACCATATATACACCATGAATGTTATACAGGAGTTAAAATGGCATTAACGCCACCCATTTTTCGGATCTAACTGGTGTTTCCATATTGACCACACTTATAGGCTATAGTATATCTTGTTCTTCCACTATCCTCTTTTATAGTAGTTTTACGATTTATCTCCAAGTAATTCTTTAACATAGTACTTCTATGTTAAATCCTCCAGGCGCTTCTACATAGAACGTATACCTGTGTAGGTGTTGTGGAGATTTCACCATAAATCCATCATCCTTCAACCGTTGATTGATCCTGTTGACTTGCTCTTCATTTTCTTGTATGAATCCAACATGAAAAGTCTTCGGGTATTGTACATCGCTTCCTTTCATTAGAGTCAATATGGAACCATCATCATCTTTCATTGCAGCGAACCCATCTCCCCGGCTTCCTGCACATGACAATCCAAAGTATCTTTCTAAAAACTCCCTTGATGCTGTAACATCATTAACTGTTAAATTTATATGATTGATCTTCATTACTTCCCCCCATTTTAATTTTATTGTTTTCTTTCCGTCTCTCGGTAAAAGAAGTTAATTTTCCCTTCCTATTTTGTAAGGTATTCCTTCTTCGTTAAAATGTTGGTATTTTCCTTCCGATTCAGTGAATAATCATCCAAGCGACCGCATTTACAAGATTTAAAAAGGCCAACCAGTAAAAACTGGCTAGCCTTTTGTGCAACTCAACTACAATATTTTTTCATTTTCAAGGCTGGTATTTGACTCCACTTTCTTAGCCAATTTAAATTTATAGAATAATATACAGGCTATCAAAAATCCTATCCCATAAAACAGTCCGACTCGTTGAGTAGGATCAAAGGCAAGGAATACTAGAATCAGCAAACAAAAGCCTAAACAAAACAACGGGACAAATGGGTAAAAGGGTACCATGTATTGTAAATCTTCCGTTTTACCACCCGCTTTTATAAATTTCCTTCTAAACATATATTGCGATAAAGCAATTCCCATCCATGAAATCGTGACGGAAATACCAGCTATGGACATAAGTATCACGAACACTGTATCGGCCGCAATGAAGCTAGTCAATAACGATAGAAGCGAAAAACAGATTGTAAAAAGAAGGGCATTCAATGGCACCTTCCTCTTGGATAATAGACCAAACACCTTGGGTGCCATACCGTCATGAGCCATCGACCAAAGCAACCTTGTGGATGCATAAAGACATGAATTCCCCACAGAAAGAATGGCTGTCAAAATAATGAAATTCATGATACCTGCTGCATAAGGAATCCCGGCTATCTTCATCAAAGTTACAAAAGGGCTTTCCAATAAGCCTAATTCCGAAGAAGGGAATATGGCGGAAAGGATGATGATGGACGAAATGTAGAAAACAATGATTCTAAATAGTACGTTTCGAATGGCTTTAGGGATATTCTCTTCGGGCTTTTCACTTTCCCCTGCCGCTATTCCTATTAGTTCTGAGCCTTGATAAGAAAATATTACATTCATCATTGTCACAAAGATAATGGTAATCCCCCCTGCTGGAAATAGACCAGAAGGAGCCAAATTCTCAAAGAATGGGGTTGGACGATCAGATAAAGAGACAAAACCAAAGATGCCAGCGATTCCAATCAAGATAAACAAAATCACTGCAACGATTTTTATTCCAGCGAACCAATATTCCGCCTCTGCAAAACCTCTTGTCGTTAATGCATTCAAAGTAAATAAAAGCACTATGAACACAGCACACCAAATCCAGGTAGGACTATGGGGGAACCACTGTTTCATCAATATTCCTGCTGCCGTGAACTCAACTCCTGCAGTGGCGGCTGAACCTACGAAATACATCCATCCTAGAGAGAAACCAGCGGAAGGCCCTATATATTCGGCAGCATATTTCTGGAATGAACCTGTAACCGGCATATGAACGGCCAGCTCGCCAAGGCAGACCATTACCATGTACAAAATAAGACCGCCGGCTAGATAACCGACAAGGGCCCCTCCTGCCCCTGCTTGGTTAATGGTATAGCCTGCATTTAAAAAAAGACCTGTACCGATTACGCCGCCAAGTGAAAGCATAAATAAATGGCGTCTTTTCATTGAGCGCTGCAGCTGATCATTATTCTCCAGTCCATACCCCATATAAACACTTCCTTATCTTATCTATTAACCTATCCTTCTCCTAAACTATCTTAGAACCTCAAAGAGAGACAACTAAGTCCGCCATCTTGTTTTTGAAATTCAGTCACCTCCACATCAATCACAGTGTATCCCAAATCTTCAATTTTTTTCTTTGTATCCTCAAACCCTTTAGGGACAATAACGCAGTCGTTCATTCTTACGCAGTTACCCGAATATTCCTCTTCCTGTTTTACGATTATTTGATTGAAGCCAGAAAAAGCCTCGTGATTAATGAATTCCCCGGCCACTAATAAATTATTGTCTCCCAGGTAATTGACACCCGTTTTTAAATGAAAGAACTTCTTAAGGGGAATGATCGTCGTATCATATCCATATTTAGCCATAATATCTTTGAACTGAAGAGCACCTGTTTCATTTGTTCTAGTTGAAAGACCAATATAGAAGTGATCTTCAACTTGCATTACATCTCCGCCATCCAACATACCTGGAGATTGAATATATTCGATTGTGTCATAAAAGTTCTTTAAAACTTCTCTCATTTCATTAATCTCACCATTCCGGCTTTCTGCACCAGGATTGGTTACAAGGGCACATTTTGGCGTCAACACGGCTGTATCTTCCACAAACGTGGAATCAGGGTATCTCTCATCCGGTTCGAGAACGGTCACTTTCACACCGCAGCGTTTTAATGCTTCTACATAAGCATCGTGTTGTATAAGAGCTTTTTCATAATCCGGGTTTCCTAAATCCGATGTTGTTAAGCCATTTACATAACTTTTTCCAATCTTTCTTACAATCGCGTGTTTAAACATTTATATTCCTCCTAAATAGGTAGTTTATTTTTTAAAATGTAGGCTATTAACCTTTTTGAACCAGAAGTTCTTTAAATGAAATTTCTTTTCATCACTTTGCTCACTTAACTATTCCAGAAGCGGAAACCATGGAAAAAACCAGTCATGATAGGGAGAAAAGACACCGTAAGTTTTCTTTTAAACTATAACGTTTGTCTTTTCCAGCCCAATGCTTGCTCAATTATTTTAATCACCGCATAATTTATCAGCTATATTTACAAAATATCTTACTCCATACCCTAAAGCCTTCTCATCGATTTTAAATTTAGGATGGTGTAAAGGGTAAGCTTTTCCAAACTCATCATTATGAACGCCTAGAAATTGCATGGAAGAGGGTACGATTTCGGAAAAAGCCGAAAAATCTTCTGTCCCGAACATAGGATCATCAACCCGGATGATATTATCTCCTTCAAAAATACCTTCCATGACCGTTCTTGAAATATCGACAGCTGCTTTATCATTTACCACGGCTGGATACCCTAAATACCAAGTAATTTCACATTTTGCCCCATGTGTTTCTGAAATCCCCTTAACGATTTGCTCTAGATACTCCCTTGCTTTCAATCGGCTATCAGGGTCTAAGGAACGAATGGTACCACCGATTTTTGCATATTCAGGTATGACATTCAGCGCACTACCTGAATGGAATTGAGTGACTGAAATGACGGGTGTCCTAAGAGCTGAAATTTTTCTCGAAACGATATGTTGAAGATTCGTAGTAATTTCTGCACCAATGAGCAGCGGATCTACCGTTAATTCCGGAGTCGACGCATGACCGCCCTGCCCAATGATTTTAATTTCAAAATCATCGGCTGCTGCACAGAATACCCCTTCCCTTAAACATATCGTACCTGTTCGTTCATAAGGAGTAACATGCAGTGCAAATGCATAATCCACTCCTTCCATGACCCCTTTTTTCACCAATTCCTGAGCTCCCCCTGGCAGAACCTCTTCGGCGTGTTGGAAAATAAACCTGACTTCTCCATCAATCGCATCTTTTTTCCCAGAGAGGACTTTAGCAGCACCTAATAACATCGCAGCATGTGCATCATGTCCGCATGCATGCATAATCCCGGGATTTCTTGATTGATAATCAATTTCTGCTTCTTCTTGAATCGGGAGTGCATCAATATCGGCACGAAAGGTGATGGTATTCGATTTTCGGGCAGATTTTTTAGCTCCTTTGAGAACCGCTAAAACGCTCGTTTCGGTAGGTCTCGTCACTTCCAATCCTGTAAAGGTTTTTAATTTCCTATAGATGAATTCAGAAGTCTGGTACTCCTGATATGAGAGCTCCGGATTTTCGTGAAAATGACGTCGCCATGAAATCACTTCATCGACAACTGTCTCCTGTATTGTCTTCATCATAAATGCCTCCCTGATCATTTAGTGCCAATATTCAGATTTTTAAAGTCTTTAAAAAGGGCCATACTGTATGCTTTGAGCAATGATCAAAAAGATAATTGCTACCGCAACCTGAATCAAAAGATACGGAAACACCCATTTTACCCATTTCGTAAAAGATATGCCTGCCACTGCCAGTCCAGCCAATAGCACTCCAGAAGTCGGAAATATCATATTCGAAATCCCATCCCCTAATTGGAAAGCTAACACTGCCGTTTGTCTTGTCACACCCATCAAATCCGCCAATGGAGCCATTATCGGCATCGTCAATGCTGCTTGTCCACTTCCGGATGGAACAATGAAGTTAAGAAACAATTGGACAATGAACATTCCGATTGCATTTATGGCGGGAGGAAGCTGCTCAACCAATCCCGCAGCATAATATAAAATCGTATCCAGCATTCCGCCACTTGTAATGATGACCAAGATTGTCTGCGCAATGCCTATTATCAATGCCCCGGAAACCATTTCGCCCGCTCCTGAAATAAAACCATTAGCCATCTTGGATGGAGTCAAGCCACCAATCAGGCCCATTATGATCCCGCTTAATAAAAACAAGCCGCCAATTTCACTTATATAC
>NZ_JBHVQU010000111.1:0-13029 GCF_042886655.1 Peribacillus sp. NPDC058002
ATGCAACTGCATATAGGGTGTTCGCACCAATGGTTTGGCCAAAGGTGAAACAGATATTTGAACAGGTTGTAGCTGGTAATCTCATTCAACTCCCATCAAGCTCCAAGGATTTTTTAAACCCTGAGGTCCGTCCGTATCTCGATAAATATTATAAGGGCTCAGGTGGGGTTTCGGCAGTGGAAAGGGTAAAACTGATGAAACTCATATGGGATTCCATTGGAACGGAATTTGGTGGCAGGAATGAATTATATGAAATCAATTATGCGGGTAACCATGAAAATATTAGGCTTGAAACCATGAAAATGGCAGATTTAAATGGACAATCGGATAAATTCAAAGCTTTTGTGGACTTGGCGATGGACGATTATGACCTCCATGGCTGGACAAATGATAAGTGGATAAATGCATATGAAGACATTAATGTTGAAGTTTGATCCAGCTTCTAATGAATTAATCTGATTAAGAAAACGTGAAAAAGAATGGTTTGTATCGGACTCCCGCCGGTTTTTCAACCAATGCATAATATGAATGCGTTTACATTTATCTTGATAGGTAGGGTGTGGAAAAAGTATAATATTATGTAAAAAGAAAGCCGGGGGGAATAATGACGAATCTTTTGAATCTTAAGAATGATGATGGTGAAATTCATTTAAATGATGAGAGGATGATCCTGACTTCCTCTTCAATTTTCGGTACCTTAAGAAAGGACTTGATCGAGAATATTGGATTTGAAAGAATGAAGTCTTTTTTAATACGTTATGGCTGGAATATCGGGGTCAATGATGCTAAAAAGGCACTAAAAGGGAATATATCAACGGTTAAGGAAATACTGAGGCAAGGCCCCATTTTACATATGCTGCAAGGTTATACAAAAGTTAATACTATGAATCTAGAATTATCGATGGATAGTCAAGCGGAAGTGCACTCTGTAAAAGTGGAAGGGTTTTGGGTGAATTCCTATGAAGCAGAGGAACACATCACCCAGACAGGCATCGCGGAAAAGCCAGTCTGTTATACATTGACGGGTTATGCAAGTGGATTTTATTCAACGGTCTGCGGTCATGAAGTGATTTTCAAGGAAAGTGCCTGCAAGGGAGCAGGGCAATCAGAGTGTAGATACGAAGGTAAATCGATACATTTATGGGGCATGGAGATTCAGGATGAGTTGAAATATTATAAAACCGAACCGATTGTTCAAGAGCTTGCCGTAACATATGAAAAGCTGCTGGAGGAACGCAATAGTTTGTCAAAAGTGATGGATATTCATAATTTGCTGACAGAAGAGTTAATTAACGGAAGAAGCCTTCAATCCATAGTGAGGATGGTTTATCAGAAAACAAAAATACCTTTGTTGATGGAGAATTTCAATGGCAATCAGGTTTATCATGCTGGCTTTCACAAAGGGAAGGTGAGGGAAGTGAGGAATCAGCTAAAATTAATGAGGGAATATGGTCCCGTCACTTTGGAAACCGGAAGAATCGTAAAAGATGGGATGGATCTGCTTTATACTCCCATAACGTTACAAAATAAAACTTATGGCTATTGTGCCTTTGTGCAATCTGATCAAGTCGAAGGAAAAACGAACCTGGAAATCAATCGAATGATTCTTGAGAGGGTGTCCATGACCGGTTCCTTATTCCTCTTAAATGAGAAAAGCAGTTTTGAAGCTCTTGAAAGGGTAAAAGGGTTATTTCTTGAACAAATATTAAATGGAGAGTTTGCTTCTAGAGAAGAAATAATCAAAAAAAGCATGTATGTAGCCGCTTCATTGGATCATCCTTTCACCATTGCGGTGCTGGGCTATCGCTTTTCCTCCGATCGGGGGACAGAGAATGACTATTTCATACAGCAGAAAATCATCGAAGAGATATATAGTTTCTTTAAGAAGCGGAATCAAGTCGTCTTAACAGCATTAAGGGATGGTAATATCGTATTGCTTATACCACTGAGACCTGGAAATGAATTTCAATTCCTAACCAAGGAATGCATCAATTACTTAAATACTGTTTTCAGCGGATATAATTTTAAAATGGGGCTTAGCACAATAAGTGATGAATTGGAACGGGCTCACGATGTTTTTCAAGAAGCTTTAACCGCCTTGAATATGAATGAAGGAGCTCGGGATATTACCAAATTTGAAGAAGTCGATCTGCTATCCATTTTAATGCATACTGGGAGTACTTCAGCGGTCCTGCAAAAAGCTGAGAAAATGCTGGGTCCTTTATTGATGAAAGAAGATCCAAAAATGAATGAATTATTGAAAACGCTTTATGTATTTCTGCAATGCGGTGGAAATCTTGAATCCAGCATGAAGGAATTGAGCATTTCAATGAGTGGTTTACGCTATCGGATCAAAAAACTTGAAGAGCTGCTTTCCTGCCAAATAAGAAATCCTAAAAGTGCTTTTCAATTATATGCATCATTTGAAACCTTGTTAAAGGCGAAAATGATTACCATTGGTTGATGGGATCAATCCTTTGTTTAAAAATAGAAATGTCGATCGATTCATATACCGAGATGATTTTACTGTAATTAGAGCATGGGCATTAATGAAGTAATCTACCATGCAATCATGCGAATACGCCGCAAAAACATAATGAGAGTGATACAAAGGGCTGGAACTTCCGCTTCAATTGATTTATTTGCTTGTAAGCAGGGCTATGGGTATAATAAGTAGAGTAAATTCATTAGTAAGTTAAGCTATTTTTGGAGGTAAATTCCGTGAAAATTACAATAAAAGATGCTAGCAAATTCGTCGATCAAGAAGTTACCATTGGAGGCTGGCTTGCCAGCAAACGTTCCAGTGGGAAAATTGCTTTCCTTCAAATCCGTGATGGCTCTGGTTTCATTCAAGGTGTGGTCGTGAAAGCTGAAGTGGGTGAAGAAATTTTCGCTCGTGCGAAATCGATTTCGCAAGAGTCATCCTTGTATGTAACAGGTGTCATTCAAAAGGATGAACGATCGCCGTTCGGTTTTGAGTTACAGGTGAAAGATATTGAAATCATTCATGAATCAGTGGATTATCCCATTACACCTAAAGCACATGGTCCCGAATTCTTAATGGATAACCGCCATTTGTGGCTGCGTTCAAAAAGGCAGCATGCAGTCATGAAAATCCGGAATGAAATAATCCGTGCTACATATGAATTCTTTAATGAAGAAGGTTTCGTTAAAGTGGATCCCCCGATTTTAACCGGAAGCGCACCAGAAGGAACGAGTGAGTTGTTCGCGACTAAATACTTTGATGAGGATGCATACCTTTCGCAGAGTGGTCAGCTCTATATGGAAGCGGCTGCCATGGCACTTGGGAAGGTATTTTCCTTTGGTCCCACCTTCAGGGCAGAAAAATCCAAAACAAGACGACATTTAATCGAGTTCTGGATGATTGAACCGGAAATGGCTTTTATCGAATTTAAAGAAAATCTGGAGGTCCAGGAGCAATTCGTTTCTTCGATCATCCAATCCGTATTGAAAAACTGTCAGCTTGAGTTAAATACACTTGGCCGTGATACATCGAAGCTTGAACAAATTCAAGCTCCTTTCCCGCGAATTACATATGATGAAGCCATTAAGTTCCTTCATGAACAAGGATTTGATGATATTCAATGGGGTGATGATTTTGGAGCTCCGCATGAAACTGCGATAGCGGAAAGTTATGATAAGCCTGTTTTCATTACTCATTACCCAACCAAAATCAAGCCTTTTTATATGCAGCCAGATCCTGACAGGGAAGAAGTGGTTCTTTGTGCCGATTTGATTGCTCCGGAAGGTTATGGAGAAATAATTGGCGGTTCAGAGCGGATTCATGATCAGGAATTGCTTGAACAGAGAATCAATGAGCATGGCTTGAGCGAAGATGCTTACAAATGGTATATGGAATTAAGAAAATACGGCTCTGTACCGCATTCAGGCTTCGGTTTGGGATTAGAACGCACCGTTGCATGGATCAGTGGAGTCGAGCATGTCCGTGAAACCATCCCATTCCCACGTCTATTAAATCGATTATATCCTTGATTCCATAATGAAGCGGTTATCCTGCCATATTTGGCAGATAACCGTTTTTTGTTAAAATTATAAACTTATTCGGAGAGCCTTATTCATGTTATACTTAATCAGAGGTGTCCAAAAACATGAATAAAGAACATTTATATGCGTGGTTTAAGGAAGGAACGATAACGATTCCATCCTTTTTGTTGACTAACTATCGTACAATGGGACTGAATGAACAAGAAATGGTCCTATTATTACAATTGCAAAGCTTCATCGATAAAGGTAACCATTTCCCTGCACCATCCCAACTTTCTGACCGAATGACATTGCAGGAAACGGAATGTCTATTCTTGATCCAGCGTTTAGTCCAAAGGGGATTTGTTGAAATGGTGGTTGAGGAAAGCCAAGAAATCGGGCAGGAAAAATATTCGTTGTCCCCACTTTATGAAAAAATGATGGACTGTTTCTTGAAAACTTTGAAACAGTCAGAGTCTGCTGAAATCCAAAAAGCGGGGGAGAGCCTTTATACGATATTTGAACAGGAGTTCGGCCGCCCTTTATCTCCATTTGAATGTGAGACATTGGCAATGTGGATGGAAGACGACCATCAACCTGAGATCATTAAGTCAGCTCTGAGGGAGTCTGTCATTTCTGGAAAATTGAATTTCCGATACATTGATCGAATTTTATTCGAGTGGAAAAAGAATGGAATTAAAACCTTGGAACAAGCAAGGGAGCAAGGACAAAAATTTAGAGCTCACCAAAAGAGGGACCGAAAGACGGAGACTGCACAACCGTTGAAGGATGTGCCTTTCTATAACTGGCTCGAGCAGTAATGTAAATTGAAGGAGAACCAATATGTTGAATAAAGCTCAAATTCGATATTGTCTGGATACGATGGGTGAAATGTTTCCGGATGCCCATTGTGAGCTGAATCACTCCAATCCATTTGAATTGGTGGTTGCTGTTGCCCTGTCAGCTCAGTGTACGGATGTATTAGTCAATAAAGTCACGAAGGATTTATTTCAGAAATATAAAACGCCTGAGGATTACATAAGCGTTCCGATAGAAGAGTTGGAAAATGACATTCGCTCAATCGGTTTGTTTCGTAACAAGGCGAAGAACATACAAAAGCTGTCGCACATGCTGATCGAAGAATACGGTAAGGAAGTTCCCAGAGATCGTGATGAGCTAGTTAAATTGCCTGGCGTTGGCAGAAAGACGGCGAATGTAGTCGTTTCCGTTGCTTTTGATGTGCCAGCGATTGCTGTGGATACCCATGTAGAGCGTGTTTCCAAGCGTTTGGGATTATGCCGTTGGAAGGATAGTGTCCTCGATGTTGAGAAAACGTTGATGGCTAAGATACCGAAGGATGAATGGTCCGTTACGCATCACCGCCTGATATTCTTTGGACGCTATCATTGCAAGGCCCAGTCACCAAGATGTGAAACCTGTCCGCTTCTCGAATTATGCCGTGAAGGAAAAAAAAGAATGAAAAGGAAAGAAGCCAATTGACGCAGTCCATATCATTAAAAGTTCCTAAAGAATTGGACCATTCTTTGTTTTTTCCTGAAAAGGAATCGATCTTGGAAAAAGAGCGGTATGCAGGTTGGAGTGAAACGATCCCATTCGAGGCTTTCCCTTATGAGTTACTTTATTATAATAATGTAGAGGCGTATGCTCCTTGGACTAATGGGGCAATCCATGTAAAGGAACTTCTGGAAATATGGAAGGGAATTGATTCAGAATGCAGTTTGCTATTTTCCGAGCGAAAAGTGGGCCAGACTTTGGGACTCATGAAGAAGGGGATCGGTTTATTTTTAACCGCAGTCTACTGGATGAATGGGAAGCCAGTGGTATTGAATGATCTCCGGGTCCAAATAGAATCCTTTAACGATATTCCGGTGAATATGGATGAAAGGCTTTCATTCATCCTTGCTAGACCGGCTTTTTTTCATTCATATAGACAGCTTAGTGAGTTGTTCCGAGAATTTGAAAAACGATATGTGAAGTTCATGATCAAAAATAAGAACAGCCCAAAAAACGTCTAAGCTAAAAGCTTAGACGTTTTTGTCAATCCTTATAATATATTTATTCCGTATCTTTATTTGGATCTGGGTCCGGGTTAGGGTCAGGATCAGGGGTTTCGACTGGTTTTTCCTCTTCTACCGTTCCTGGGTCAGTGACATCATCCCCGCCTTCGACGTCCTCATCACCCTTATTGCCATTTCCGTCATCAGTGTTGTTGCCATTATTATCATTGTTGCCATTGTTTCCGTTATTACCGTTATTGCCGTTTTCGCCATTGTTATTTTTGTCTTTATCTTTATCTTTGTCTTTATCTTCGCCTTGTTTATCCTCTTCACCTTCAGCAGGAGTTTCTAGTTCCGGATTTTCACCTTCGGCCGGATCTTCAATCTTCTCTTCCTCAGTACCTTCAGGGTCTTCCGCTTCAGCAGGTATTGTGACAGATGTACTCGCAGGATCACTTTGTTGGTTATCAACTAGAGCTACCACTGAGAAAGTATATTTACTTCCAGGGGTTGGATTAGGGATCGTTAAACTAGTATCCTTCGATTTTTTTAATACGCTCTGTGCTCCGCCGTCCACGGACATCTTAACCTCAAATTGGGTATTCCCATTACCTTTTGGATATGACCATGATAGATTGATTTCATTGCTTTCCTGGTTGTAAGAAGCGTTAATGCCAGGTGAGTCGATTTTTTCATATTCTGTCGTCACTTGTGTTGGCTCGTGACCTTTAACATAATATTCATAAGTGATTTTACTGCTTGGTGTATATTCATTGGCTTTAACTGCTGGATTCGAACCTTTGATGACTCCAACCTTCACAACACTGTCAGGTTGATCAAAGTCTTTCGTTTCTTTTGATTGAGCCATATGTTCCATTAAATTCTTAAAGATGAATTTAGGGATCCTTTGAGATGATTCGCCCAGATATTCCATTTGCTCACCAGATGCATTATCATAACCAGCCCAAACCGCAACTGTATAATTGGTTGTATAACCCGCCATCCAGCTATCTTTTACACCGGAAGATGGGATGTTGTTCTTTGCACGCTGTTCAGGCGTGAAATTGGTTGAACCCGTTTTACCGGCTACAGGGAGACTAGGTATATTGGCTAACCTTCCTGTTCCATAAGGTTCTTTCATGACGCTTTTCAACATGTCCGTCACGATGAAAGCTGTGGAATCTTTCATGACCGGCTTTGATTCCGTCTTGTTTTTGATGGTTGTTTTATCACGTAAAACGATCTTTTTCACACTATGCGGTTCATTATAGATACCGTTGTTTCCGAATGAACTGTATGCACCGGCAAGTTCAAGTGTAGAAACATCCTTACCGCCGCCCAATGCTGCCGATTCGGTAATTTCCTTGTCGAAAGGAATGCCAAGATCAGTGGCAAAATCACGTGCCCGGTCCAATCCTACTGCTTGAAGCGTTTTTAAAGCAGGAATATTTAATGACCGTGCCAGTGCCTCACGAGTGGTTACAGTACCATAATGTCGTCCGGAAGCATTTTTAAGCGGTGTTCCATTACTGTACGTATATTCCTCATCCTTGATTTGATGGTAGGTGGACCAATTTAAATATTCTACGGCAGGACCATAATCCAGAATTGGCTTAATGGTCGAACCTGGTGAACGCTTGGCATCCGTTGCATAATTCCAGCCGCGTTTAACCGTCGTGTTCCTGCCGCCGCCCACTGCTTTAATTTCACCAGTTTCAGTATCTAGTAATGTGACTCCAGCTTGGAGATCTTTACTTGGATAATTGATGATTTCATCACTGTTCAACATTTTATAGACATATTCTTGGGCATCTTTATCAATGGTCGTTTGGATTTCCAAACCATCGGTAAAGACGTTATAGTCTCCCATATCCCCGACTTCCTCAATGACCAAATCGATGAATGCATCATAAGCAGTCGTGTCTTTTTGGCTTTTATCGATTTCTTGAAGTCCTTCTGTTATATCGATGCTTTGTGCATCTTTCATTTCCTTTTCAGTGATATATCCATGTTTATTCATTAAGTGAAGGACAATATCACGGCGTTCTTTCGCGCGTTCAGGGTGTTTATAAGGGTCATAACGGCTTGGGCTTTGCGGTAAACCTACAAGCATGGCCGCTTCGTTCAATTTCAATTCGCTTAGATCTTTTCCATAATAAGTTCGGGAAGCAGTTAAGATCCCATTGGCACGGTTTGCAAAGAAAATCTTATTCACATACATTTCGAAAATTTCTTGTTTTGTATATTTTCTTTCAAGCTGTATGGATAGCCACATTTCCTGGACTTTCCTCTTAATGGTCTTATCAGGTGTTAAATAAGAACGCTTGATAACCTGCTGGGTCAATGTACTTGCACCCTCTGAGCCGAATCCGTGTTTGACGTTGGCGATGACGGCACTGCCCAGACGTAAGAAATCCACCCCATGGTGTTCATAAAAGCGGGAATCTTCCGTAGCCAGGAAAGCATTTTCGACTAGATCGGGAATGTCTTCATAATTTACATAATCCCGGTTTTCTGTTCCGACTTCAGCTAGCAATTTACCATTTTCATCGAGAATTTTGGATGTGACCGGATCTTTCAAAAGCTTTTCATCAAGTTTTGGAGCATCGCTTATAAAGTAAGCCATTGCAGCTCCTCCGGTAACCAAGCCTATAATTCCGATTGTAACAAGTATAAGGAAAATGCGCTTAAGCATATTGGTTGGCTTCTTAGGACCTTTGTTCTGTCCCTTTTTTTGAGTTTGCCCCTGCTTTCGGCGTTCTTCTCTAGTATTATATTTTTCAGCCATTACAGCTAACCTGCCTTTCTAAAAAACTAAAAATTTTCTGCGATGAGCGAATCTACTACTTTAATATAGTCAATTCTCGGTTGAAAGCCAAGAGTAATCTTTCGGGAACTGCTTTCAACCTCTTGAAGAGTGATGGATTTGCGTCCGCCTTCTTTCATTCTCTTCCAATAAAAACTCAGTTGTTCAGAACTCATTAGATATATATCTTCCATTGCGGAAAACCGGATGATGACAAACGCAATTCCGTCATGCTGAACGATATGTTTCATATGTTCAATTTGATGGTCATGAAAATTCTTCAAAGGGAACGAACTGCTGTTTTTCGTTTCCTTTGCCTCAAAATCAATGTACTTTCCTTTATAAACACCATTGTAATCGGTGGTCGATGCTTGTTTGAAGTAAGCCTCTTTAATGACTGCAGCACTTCTTTTCGGATAGTGGACATCGACAATTTGAATGGGTGTCGGTTTTTTATGGATGACGGCAATGCCGTGTGCTAAATAATACTGATTGGTTTCGTTCAAATCGTCTTCCAATGTTTTTCCCCGGTTGCTGTAACTGACTTTTTTTAGTGGGCTTTTCTTTTCTTCCATAGCCTGCGGTACAAACTTTCGTCCGTTGGGATAATGAAATGCCACTTTTACCCCTCCTTTTTTTTCACTTTTCTATATTAGCAAAAAAAGAATCCAAAATGTGAATAAAAAGAATTGTTTCTTAGAACGATAGGATTTATGTACAACTATATGTCACAATTCATCGCTATGGAAAGGCTGGACTCATAGATGCAAATGTTCAAGACGGAAAAGCAATTGCTCCAATCCATAAGAGCCCAAACCGCAAAAGGGAATAGGGATAATATATCAAGAACACAAGCATATGAACAATTTTTTAGAATGCATCCAGAAATACAATGGTCTTTTTTAGCTGGGATGGTTTCTAGGAATGCAGGCTGGAATATGTGTGATCTTGAAGGAATTTGGTTTTCCCATTTGCTTGGCCATAAATATAGGCAACACTTATTCCTAACGTATGAAGAAGCCAACTGGAGAATATTCCAAGATGCGTATCCCCAATTACTTCTCTATCATTATTCGACGAAGTATGGACGCCCTTTGTTTCACTTATGTCATTATTTTTTTATTACCAAATTCATGAAGAACGAATGGTATTCCTTTTGGAAACATGGAAATCGTGAAAAATTAGTCACTGCGCTTATCATAAATGAACAAAACATCATTCAAGAACCGGTTATTAAAAAGCAATCTTTCGTTTTTCATTCTCTATTATTTTTCCTGCAGGACTGGATGCATTTCAGCACTGTTTTATTTCCTACTTGCAATGGAGAACTGTATGGCTCGTCGGTTTCGCATTTTAGAAATTTAGATAAAAGGATTGAATTGGGGAAAAGGTTGGCTGGCCTTTTATTTTCTGAAGATTTGTTTCCGCGCTTTTTTGAATTTTCCTGCAGGACTGAACCAACGGGTGCCCGATATGATTATGAACAATATCGAAAAAAGCCTAGGTACCATGAAACCCCGATGCTGAGGGGAGTATATCCAGTGATTCAACATCAGGCAGGGGAAACAGAGCAATGGGATATGAAAAAAAGGATTAAAAAAAAATGGCTCATTGAAGCCAAATGGGAAGAAGACCCGCATTTGACCGAATGGTATGACGATAAACAAAAGCAGCTGCACATGGCTGCAATAATCAAAAATTTGATTTTATAATTGGAAACAGGGAAGGCGTAAATTAAGCCTTCCCTGTTTATCGTTCAGTATTTATGTCTCACGTAGAGGGGCGGTTTTCTCCACTAAGTTTCGGGTTTCCCGTTCCTGCCTTTTTAGTGGGCGGCTTTTGTCGTTTTTCGTTTTTTTGCTGTCTGCTTTCATTCGACTGCATAAAATCACCTCCTGTCTGTATTCTTGTTTAAAACTGCATTCTTCATTCTGCCATTGTTGTCGAAGGGCATAATAAATTAAGTGAATTGCACTTTCTTTGCCGATTCCCTTCTAGTTTTGTCAGTCATGAAGGGCTTTCAGATAAAAAAAAGAATAGTACAGGTAAAGAATGGGAGGGATCAGCATGGTCAATAAAAGTGTCGCAACAGAAGAGATATTAAGGATGATAGCTGAGATCAGTACCAGCCTGGATCGTTTGGAAATTTCATATGGGGAAACTGTAAATACAGTGCGGTGCAAACTATGGGCGGAGCAATATACATTAGTTAATGAAGCCCAGGAAGCCATTGAGAAAGCCGAGGATTATTGGGTAAATGCTGAAGGTCCAAACCACTCCTTTTCCATTGTCCCGGAAAAAAGAATGATAAAGCACAAGGTTTTCAAGGAATTGCCCGTATAAGCCGGAGGAATATCATTTTATAAAAAACTGGATTATACTAAGGGAAACAATTGTACGGAGGAATTTAATGTGCAAAAAGAAAAAATGCAGCTATTAACAGAACAATTAATACAATATACAGACAAAGCTGATGAGATTTATGAGGGTGTACGCAAGGAAGGGGAGGAAAAGGATTTCTTTTCGGAGGTCAAGCCGTTTGCAGACCTGGTCAGGACCGCATGTATCGAATGGGAAACAGGAATGAAGGAGTGGATGAAAGAAACCGATTTCAGGCATCTTTTCCCCGAGCAAATCGAACAAACCGCCCATAACCTTTCTGATGTGGCCGTTCAGGCATTTTTTCCTAAAACAAGTTATAAGCGATTTAAAAGCCACGTCCAATCGGTCGAATTCATCCTTAATAATGTAAAAACGGAAATCGATCGAATTTTATCATAAAAACGCCTACACTTTATTCCCTCTTTTTTCATATATTATCAGAACCATGTAGTGAAAAAAGAGGAGGGCTCATTGACATGATGAGATCCGGTTTTAACCAAATCTCCCCAAATCAAGGACAGTTTCCTCAACCAATGCCGGAATATTGGGGAGGGTACCAACAGCCAATGCCGTATCCTCCGCCAAATAATCATAATCATGAACAATCATTTATGTATCCATATCATCAACAGGATACAGGGGGCTATATGACACCATATCATGATCCTTATCAACAGGCGGCCTATCATCCATTTCAACAAGTCCAGCAGCAGGCGATGCCTGTGGGTGCTTATCCGGGCAACAGTGTAATGCAGCCGATGGCACAAATGTACCCGACCCACTCCAATCAGCAGCCGCAAGCTTTTAGTCCGTTCGCCAATCCGTTACAGCCAGCTAAAAGACCTCCGCAAAGTCAGCAGCAGGCCCATAATCCATATCCTAAGCAGCAGTTCATGCAAAAACCCCAGCCATCGGGTTTCAAATCGGTCATGAATCAATTCAAAACACAAGATGGCTCCATGGATATAACGAAGATGATGAACACAGCCGGACAAATGATGAATACTGTTTCTCAAGTATCTTCTATGGTCAAAGGAGTAGGGGGCTTCTTCAAAGCTTAAATAGTGAATAAAGGAAAAGCAGACTTATAAGTGACCAGCCACTTTTTTAAAGTCTGCTTTTATTCATGCCTAATGAATTTCAATCCGATTTCCCCTGACCTTGGGTAGGTTAAGCGTGAGGATGCCATCGCGATGTCGCGCGGTCACTTTGGCTTCATCAATCGGCTTTGGAAAGGAAATGGTTCTTGATAAAGTACCGGTTGTAACTTCCTTTTGGAACAATCCTTGATTTTTATGCTTTCTACCTACATGCTTTGCAGATATGGTTACGGCATGGGACAGTACATCAATTGATATTTGGCTGCGTCCAATTCCGGGCAAGGTGGCAGTAACGGTATATTCTGAATGCGTTTCGTGAACATCAACCGGAAAGCTGCGTTCTTTCGCCGAACCGAAGAAATCGTCAAGAGATTGCAGCATGCCTTTAGGGGGCCTCTCGGAAAACAGCCGATCCATTTTGTTAATGAAATGGGAAAAGGGTTCTATTCGATTCCGATTATTATTTTTTTCAGAAGAGGTCATCACGGTGCTCCTTTCTAAAAAATTCCTTTGCCTATAGGCTATGTGAGGAATGAAGAAATGTGAATGCACTGTTGGGTTTCAGATACAGGTCTATAGGGAATAACGTTACTGAATGATTAGTAAAGGAAATGAGGGATTATTATGACAGATAGCAAGCTTTCCTACATAGATACCGGGAAAGGTGCAGAAACTTTGTTGTTTATCCATGGATTTTGCGGAAGCCATGAATATTGGC
>NZ_JBHVQU010000112.1:0-13020 GCF_042886655.1 Peribacillus sp. NPDC058002
CCATAAATAAGTGAAGGGCAGGCGAGAACCACCTGGAAATCCCTTGAACCATATTTAAGAAAGGAGAGGTATTATATGCCGCTTTCCCATGAACATCAAATGTCACTATTAAAAGATATATTGACCAACCATCAAACAGACTGCTGCGGATCCGTTTCTGAATGTGAACAGGTTGAAAGGCTCGTCAAATCCCTAATGATCAATATGGAAATTGACAGCAATGTGAAACCGATACTGACGGAGATTTACAAATACAGTCAAACAGGCATCGGTACCGCCGATTTAGATGCACATATTTCAACCCACCAGAACGACCTGTCCCAGTGGGTGGATGATATCGATCAATTCTGATCAGCCAACCATCAATAATGCTTCCAGCTTTTGCAGTAATTCATTTCTTTCCTCGTAACGCTTTCTTCGATGATGCCATTGGATGGAAAGCACAAGTTGTGAAACCGTGTGCCATTTCATCCTCATCTCCAGGCCTGCGTCAAGCTTCTTGCCATAACGGGCAAGCCATTGATTCCATTCTTCCCTTGGGACATAAGAATACAGGAGTATGCCGAGGTCAATGGCCGGATCGCCAATGACCGCTCCATCCCAATCAATCAGGAACAATCCGTCGGTTTCGGTCATGAGCCAATTATTATGGTTCACATCACAATGACAGACGACTTTTTCGTCGCATTCAATCAACAGGAGATTATTCTGTAAAAAATGGATGGCCTGCTTGATAATCGGAATATCCGTAACATCCGAAGATAACCCGGTTTCTATGTCTGTAAGTATACTTTCAGGTCGTAAAGGGGATTTCCCAAGCCTTTTGAGCATGCTTAACAAAGGATCGGATTGATGAATTTTTTGAAGCAGCTTTGCGACTCTTATATTGTTCATTTCCTGCTGAGATAGCTCCCTGCCTTCCATCCAATGCTGGGCCGTAATTACATCCCCATTTTCCAGGCGTTTTGTCCACATTAACTTTGGAACAATGCCCTCAGCCGAAAGAACAGCTAAAAATGGCGATGAATTTCGTTTAAGGAAGAGCTTCTGCCCCTCTTTCTCGGCAATAAAGGCTTCCCCCGTAGCTCCTCCGGCAGGGGATATATCCCACTCCTGACCTAATAAATGTTCCAACTGGTTCACCTTCGATTTCCTCGCTTAATCATACAAATGTGGGTACGTTCACCTAGTGTATGTATTACCACTACTTTGAGTCCATGTTTTATAAAAAATCCGCCTGTTGGCGAAGCTGCATATATACTTGCATCGGGATGATACCCGCAATTAAAAACATCCTCATTTTAGAGAAATAAAAAAATAGCTATTGAGCAATTAAACAATAGCCATAAATTAAATTTTAGTTGAAAAACGGTTTCTTCGTCAAGTACTATAAAACGATTATACGCATAAAACAAAAACAAATAAATCATTTCATATTTTTGTATGGGTTATCATCCTTGAACATGACGCGGATTTTCTCTTTCAGAACCACTGCAGCTACTTCATGCGTACCAACAATTTCCCCATCAGACTGGATTTTTACTGACCCTTGATTCTTCATTTTTATTATTTTACCGGAAAAAAGAATCAACATTTTTCATGTTTAGGTGACCGCCCCAAAAAACGGTGATGAAGACGGTCAATAATTTCAACAAAGTAATATCATGGACCGCAATCACGTTCAACCTGTCATCATCCAGCTTCGACATCGGTGAAATTTTCATCCCACCGCCAAAGTAGGGCTGGTTCGCAATAACAATGAACCAAACCTTTTTCAAAAGATGCCGGTCCCCATCAATGATCAATTCCATGCAGCTGGGCTTATAAGTAAATATCTTTTTTATAAAAATGAACAGATAAATTAATTTACCCGCCCTGACAAAATTAAACCATTTTTTAAGAGCGGAACGATCTGCTTCATCGGAAATTTCTGCATCAATGCCCATTCCCAGGCTGTTCACGAAATAACCCGCCTTGCCATTCGTCTCGAACCGCCCAATATCAATGGCACGGAAGGCATTACCCTGAAATAAAGAAAGAGCTTCTTCCACACTCTCCGTTTTTTGAATGCCCCTTACATAATCATTGCCGGATCCAGCCGCAATGGAGCCGATGATAGCGTGAGGGAAATCAATGGCGCCATTTATCATTTCATTAATCGTGCCATCCCCCCCCCGACAGCAATCACCCGGGTATCCTGATTCGTCCCTGATAGAATTTCCTTCGTCAATCTTAGCGCATGCCCCTTTTCACGTGTAAAGAACACCTCATGGGGAACAGCTTTTGATTTCAATATTCCCTCGGCTATATTCCAAATCTTCAAACTCTCTTCATTTCCAGCCACTGGATTGACAATGAAATATACCGTTTCATTAAGGCGCGGCATGCTCATTTCCTTCTGTTTGGCTATAATCGGCTTCCCATTCAGGTCGCAGGCTGGATGTAGTTTGGCAATATTCAAGCAATGCCTGTGCCCCTTTTAACTGCTGTGCCTTAAGAGGGGACGATATAGCCCGCATCCTTTCAAACCATTCCGGGAAGGTCCGTTTATCCAACAAGGTAATATCATAGGGTGCTTCGGGATAATCGACATATCCATTCCGGGATAAAACCACCTTTTTAATCGGCATGTTCACTTCATATAGCTCAAATAACTGGGAGACGATGTTCGTCATCCGATTTGCACCCAACAATGGGTTAAGCACTTTTTTATCTGGATGCTTATGATGCCTTCGGACCCAGAACCGTTCACTCGAGCCGATGAAAGCAGCGTCTTCTTCCGCTTCCAGAAAAGTGATGCACCAAGCATCAACAGGGGTCAATAAAATGACTTCGACTTCAACAGGCGCATTTTTCAATAGAAAGATAGGTTTATATAATACAAGAAACGTATCCGGAAAACGCTGCAGAAAAAAGCGGAGCCTTTCATCCAAAAAGAATGATTGGTCCACAAATGACTTTTCACGAAGCGTCGAACTCCCCCATTTCATTTGAAAACGGAGCAATTGATTTAAAAAATTTTGCTTTAATTCATCCAGGCTAGCCGGTCGGAACGGAAACCTTAATGAAAAAACATTAGGATCTTCAATCTGGTTCGGTATTAGCAGTTCTTCTGCCTCTGCCTCCTGTTTACCTGTCCGGTGGAATATGCCTTTCACCTTTTTAATCATGCCCTTTGACTCTTCCTGAGGCGGATCGAATTTGACCTGTGTTTCACTTTCAGTATGCTCGCTATACAACCGATCCAGCTCGCCCGCATTATAAGCAGCCTTCAATTTATCCCATTGCTGTTTTTTCAACCGTGCAAATTGTGTTGGATAATGATAAATATCCTGCTCATACCGGGAAATATAATCCTGCATCTTTATGAGCTGTGCCATTCGACCACCACCCATTTCTCTCTATTTTTGAAGGTTTATCGTGAAAATCTTTTCATATGAAGGGGAAGCTCCAAGATGTGTTTGATATAATGCAACCTGAACTGCTTCAAAATGCTTATCCTCCAAATTCGCTATCTGGCGAACGCTCTCCAACGAAAAGGGACTATCCCCCTCGAATTTTCTTGCCAGCGTAATATGAGGCTTAAACGGCTTTTTATCAAGTTCAAAACCCGCTTCGATACAAGAATTATAGACTTTCCTTTGAATGGCAAAAAGCCGTTCTTGCTGCTTGACGCCTGCCCATAGAATCCTTGGGCTCTCACTCTTGCCAAAACCGCCGATATCGCCGAGTTCCATGCCGAATGAGGCCTCGTTGGCAAGCTCGTTTTCCACCTTCCTCAAAGCATCCTTTTTCAATGTATCAGGAGCATTGCCCAAAAATGCCATCGTAATATGATAATCGGCTGGATGCAGCCATTTCTTAAATGGAAAGTCTTGCTTAAGTTGTTCCGTAACAGCATTTAAATAAGCCTTAATATCATCAGGCAATACTAAAGCAAAGAAAAAATGAGTATTCATGGTCACATACATTCCTTCCTGTTTTCCCTTTAATTTTACCATAATTCCCATTCATATACCTTTTCCTGGGCATCCTATTGAATATTCCCTCCATCAGGAAAATCCCCAATCTAACATACTATGAACGAAAGGTCGCATAAAACGAAAAATACAGAAAAAAACAAAAAAGGACCAAAAAATTGGTCCTTCCCTGTCATTTCTTCTTTTAGCTGAACAGTGTTTCGTAAAGCAGGAACAAGTTCAGTCCAATGATTAGTACAGCTATAAGCCAAGCGACGCTCGAGGTGATTTTATGGTTGACCAGGCGGCCCATGATTTTTTCATTGCTTGTAAACATGATCAATGGCACTAAGGCAAACGCGATGCCAAACGAAAGTACAATTTGGCTCATCACAAGTGCTTTGGATGGGTTCACTCCCCATAAAATTATGAGCAGGGGCGGAACGGTGGTAATGACCCTTCTTAAATAAATCGGTATATGCCTTTTAATGAATCCTTGCATGACTACATCACCTGTCATTACCCCAACGGATGAGCTGGATAAACCGGCAAATAATAATCCTATTCCAAAGAGCATCGCGACTGATGGTCCAAGTATCGCACCGAATTGTTGATAAGCAACATCCAAGTCCTCTACAAGTATTCCATTCTTATGGAATAGGGCAGCTGAAACTATGACCATAGCGGCATTGATCGCGCCTGCAATCAACATGGCGATGACAATGTCAATTAGCTCAAAACGATAAATCCTTTTTCTTTCCAAATCGTTTTTTCCGACTATTCTTCTTTGAGTCAAAGAAGAATGAAGGTAGATCGCATGTGGCATAACGGTGGCTCCAAGCATACCGGCCGATAGCAAAATACTATCCACTCCCTCGAACTTTGGAGTGAAGAGTCCTAAAACAACGGCAGAAGTGTCAGGTTTTGCATAAAATACTTGAGCGCCAAATGCTATCACAACGACAAATATCATGACCGTGATCAGAGCTTCGAAAGTTCGATAGCCTCTGCGCTGGAATTCCAGAATGGCAAAGGAACCAATTGCTGCAATTATTGCAGATGTGATAAGCGGTAAGTCAAATAGCAAATAAATCCCTAGTGCAGCTCCTATGAATTCCGCTAGGTCGGTTGCCATTATAACGGCTTCGGCCTGAATCCATAATAAGAAAGATGTTTTTTTCGAAAACTTTTCCCTGCATAGCTCTGGAAGGTTCTTTCCAGTGGCTATTCCCAATTTAGCTGATAGTGATTGGATTAGCACAGCCATTAAATTGGATGCGAAGATCACCCATAATAACGTATAGCCATATTTTGATCCGGCTGTAATATTGGTCGCATAATTCCCTGGATCAATATAGGCCACAGCCGCTATAAAGGCAGGCCCTAGATAAGGAAGCAGATTTTTTATTCCTCTCGAAGAAGATTGATGCAACACATCGGACATATCTATGTCAACTCCTTTTTACACGCAACTCAAATTGTTGCGACAGGTAAACTTTTTAGGTTATTAGCAAGTATATTCCTGGTTTCTGAAAATGTCAAAAGGGAGGATTGCATAAAGATTTAATTAACGTAAACGGAGATTCGGTGATGGCCATCTGCTTCCGGCTACATAGAGTAAAAACCCCCTTGCCACTAGTGGCAAAGGGGTTTTTATTTATTTACCGGAACCGCATTGCTTCTCGATTTCCCCGGAAAACAGTTTCTGCAGTCTTTTGGTTATCGGACCGGGTTCCCCGGCTGCAATCGATTGGCCATCGATATTAATAATTGGTGTCACTTCAACGCTTGTGCTTGTATAAAGGACTTCGTCGGCTCCCATCATGTCCTCGACGGTGAAGGCTTCCTCGACATATGGAATCCCATGATCAGCGCAAAGTTTCAGCATCACCTGACGGGTAATTCCATTCAGGATCAAGTTTGTGGCCGGATGCGTTTTAAGTAGTCCATCCACCACGATTGAGACATTTGACGAACTTCCCTCCGTCACCGTACCATCACGATGCTGGATGGCTTCATCACAGCCGGCTTCTACCGCTTGCTGTTTAGCCATTATATTACCCAGTAGATTTAAACTCTTGATATTACAGCGCATCCAGCGAATATCGTCGGTGGTAACAGCCTTGACCCCTGGCTTGATTTTCCCTGTATAAGGCATTTCCTTGGTATAGGCAACAAAGACCGGTTCCACCTCGACAGTCGGAAATGAGTGTGTACGCGGAGATACGCCCCTTGTCAGCTGCATATAGACGATACCGTCCCTCAGTTGATCTTCAGCAATCAGCTCTTCCATGCGGGCTTTGATTTCCGCTGCAGTGAAGGGAACCTTCATCTGTATCAACTTCGCACTGTCCATCAGCCGGTTCAGATGCATATCCCCCGCAAATAATTCGCCATTATAAACCCGGATGACTTCATAGACGCCATCTCCGAATTGATATCCCCTGTCTTCAATATCTAGCTTTACTTCGGACCTGCTTTTAAGGTCGCCGTTAAAAATGATTTTCCCCATGTCTTACTCCCTCTTTGCCTCTTATTTAGCCAATTCTTGAATGGCACGTGCATAAATGGACGTAGCCTTAAGCATATCTTCAATATCAATATATTCATCTTTCTGATGCGCAATGTCTTCGCTGCCAGGGAAAAGCGGGCCAAATGCAACGCCTTCTTTCAATGAACGCGCGTATGTGCCGCCGCCAATCGAAAGAAGTTCAGCTTCATCACCTGTCTCCGCTTCATAAACTTCCTGCAACGTCTTAATCAAGAAGCTATCACTGTCCACATAATGTGGAGTTGAATGCGAATTGGTCTTCACTCTCAAATTATATGCCGCAAGTCTTTCTTCCAATGCCGCCTTTTGCTGTTCCCACTCGAACGTCACAGGGTAACGCATGCTGAAACCAATCGAGCTGTCGCCTTGTTTGGAATAATTGAAAACGCCGGCATTGACCGTCAATTCTCCTGTTTGCTCATCCGAATAAGCCACACCTAAATTATTTCCGCGGGAATCTTCAAACAAACGGTCCTTTATGAAAGTGAAGTAGGCTTTCGCATGCGGATCAAGAGTAAGATCAGCTAAAAATACAGCTAAATGCAGACCTGCATTCTTTCCATTTTTCGGTTCCATCGCGTGTGCCGAGACACCATTCATTTCAAGCAGCACTTGATTTTTCTGCGGAACGGCCTGGCCCCCCAATGAGTATTTTTGCAAATAATCCTGATAGTTTGCCGCCACTTCAGCAGGGTTGGCCGCTTCCACAATGGCTGTAGCAAAATCCGGTACCATATTCGTCCTTCGACCTGAAGAAAATTCCATAACATTCACTTCAGAATTCGTGCCATTTCCTGCATCGGCAGGGTGTATAACCGAGAAATCCCAGATTCCTTTTTCCGCACTGATGATCGGGAAGTCAGCATCTGGTGCGAAGCCGATCGAGGGCATTTCCTCCACTTCAAAGTAACGGTCAACGCAGCGCCAGTTCGATTCTTCATCGGTTCCAATGATCATCCTCACACGTTTGTTCAAAGGTTCTCCCAGTTCCCGGACCAGCTTCATCGCATGATAAGCAGCCATCGTCGGCCCTTTATCATCGATTGCCCCGCGAGCATATATGCGGCCATTGCGGATTTCAGCGCCGAACGGATCCGAACTCCAGCCATCTCCCTCAGGTACCACGTCGACATGGCATAATATCCCGATTAACTCCTCGCCTTCACCCATTTCGATATGGCCAGCGACATTATCGACATTTTTAACAGTAAAACCGTCTTTTTCGCCCAATTGAAGCATGAAATCAAGCGCTTCCTTCACCCCTTTACCGAATGGGGCCTCCTCTGTCGGATGTTCTTCATCCAGTACACTTTTTATTTTCAATAAGTTTTGTGTATCCAGTAATAAGTCCATTTTCCGTTTTTCAACTTCTTCTCGCCAATTCAATTCACTCAAAATACGACAACTCCTCTTTTATATATATTTTTCATTTTATCACTTTTACTACCTGATTCGCCAAGCGTTGCTACCTATTCTTCGTATTCCCGTATTATCGCCAACATAAAACTACCGATAAAATCCCCTGCATTTTCAAAAAAACACACTCTTTTATTAAGGCTGTTTTCGCATACTTTGTTGCTATTCACCAAGTAATGCGGTGTGGTTGATTTCCCCTCCATCGCTCGCTTTCCGCGGGGGCGGGCGGTGAGCCTCGCACTTCCGCTCCAATCAACCTTAAATCGTTTTGTTTTAAAAACAACAATCTTTACGAAAAGAGCTTTTATTAAAAAGAAGATGATTTCATTAGACTATCGGCATCCATAAGCTTTGTTACTTTTCGGTTCAGCCTTGGGATGTATAAAGCTAAAAAAACGGACCGTCCTAAACTGAAAGCCAGGAATGCAAGCCATAATCCATGATTGCCATGATTGCTGACCGCTGTGAATTGGACAAGTAGAAAAGCCAATAATGCAAGGAGCATTGAGTTCCTTACTGGAACGGCTTCTGTCGCCCCGGTAAACACTCCATAAAAAATGAGGCCGATAAAGGCACTGAATGGGAATAGGACTATCCAAAGTCCATATTCATGGGCCAGTTCGATGACGCCGGGAATGTCCGTGAAAAGGAGAATGACCTTATCACTGAACAGATAGTAAGATGCGGCAAGTATGACCGAAGCATACAAGCCCCACCGCGCCGATAGTGAGAGTGTTTTTTTATAAAGGTTTATATCTCTCGAACCAAGCGCCTTCCCGACCAGAAGACTCGACGCGTTCGCGAAGCCATCAAAACAATAGGCCATCAGGTAATGGATTTGAATGAGTACGGCATTGGCCGCCAGTGTCTCTGTCCCGAAAGTGGCTCCCTTGGCCGTAAAAAGATTGAAAACCGCGATCAGGCAAATGGTCCTGATGAATAAATCCCTGTTGACCACCATCATTTTTTTCAGGGAACCCCGATCGAACCCATCCCGGAATGAAAACGAATCCGGTACGTTAACCGCTTTCCTGATCACCCACAAGCCCAGCAAAAAAGCGGAAATCTCTGATATCAATGAAGCGGCAGCAACCCCTGATACAGACCATGAAAAGCCATTTACAAAAACGAGGCATAAGACAATATTGATCACGTTCATGAAAACTTGAATGAACAAAGATGTTTTTATCCTGGATTTCCCGATTAACCAGCCTAAGATGACATAGTTCAATAATGCAAAAGGCGCACCCCATATCCGGATGCCGAAATAATCTGCGGCAAAGGCGGAAACGTCCGATTCCGGACCGATTGCGCCTAACGAGATATTCAAAATGGGTTTTTGAATCATGATAAAAAGCAGGCCGATGATCGCTGCAATGAAAAAAGGCCGAATCAAGGCCATCAGGCTTTGATTTTCATCCCGTGCCCCCTCCGCTTGTGCAGCGAAGGCAGATGTACTGACCCGTAGAAAACCAAAAAGCCAATACATCGTATTAAAAATTATGGTTCCGACAGCCACCCCGCCAATATAAGCGGGATCACTCAACTTTCCAACCACAGCCGTATCGACCGCACCGAGCAAGGGCGTACTCATCGTCGAAATCGTAAGCGGGATGGCCAAGGAAAGATACGCTCTGTTATTCATATAATGATGACCTCCTATGTACATGAAAATTCCGAAAAGTTAGATTTGGAATGACGTTATAAAAAATTGTATTTAAAGTACAAAAAGATTGCAGTATTCCATTTTAATTACTAGAATTGAATATATGGTGCTCCCCGTTATGCATGAGATGCCTCTACAAGATTACTTGTGAATCATTTCAAATAGAACGGGTAAAACTATTTAGATATTGATAATTTCCGGTTTCAATATTAGAAGATTGAAAGATTGATACCGCTTTCAACCCGCAGCAGTTATGGGAATTCCATTTTTCCACAGGCATACATGTACTTTCTATTCCAGCAAGAAAAAGGATATTCGCAAGCCGGAAAATAAAATGCTTGACAGATTCTTGAAGGAGTTATAGTATTGCTCGTTGATAATATAACTTTTGCACTATGTTTGAACATATATTCATCGTTATAACAACTAATTAGGAGTGATCATGATGGGAAGATTGACTAATAAAGTAGCCATTATCACCGGCGGAGCATCTGGTATGGGCAGGGAAATGGTAGACCTATTCACAAAAGAAGGAGCACAAGTCATTGCTGCTGATATCAATGAAAAAGCTGTAGCTGTTGTGAATGAACTGGATAATGTCCATGGAACTGTACTTGATGTATCTTCAGACGAAAGCTGGAAAAAGGTGACGGATGAAGTTATCGCTAAATTTGGCAAAATCGACATTTTGGTAAACAATGCCGGTATCTCAACAGAAAAAGGCATCAACGATACGACTTTGGCCGATTGGCAGCTAATGTTAAGCATCAATGGTTTTGGACCATTCCTTGGAATGAAACACGTTATTCCTCACATGGCTAAAGAAGGTAAAGGCGCAGTTGTAAATATTTCTTCCTTCACTGCTCAAATCGGAATGGGCTTGAACTCTTACTCAGCTTCAAAAGGGGCCGTTCGTGCTATTTCCAAGGCTGCCGCAACGCAATATGGCCGCATGGGCGTCCGTGTCAATGCCGTATTCCCTGGTATCATCGAAACACCAATGACTCAAAAATTGGAAGAGTCAAAAGAGTTAGTGAACCAAATGATCAAAGCAACTCCATTACAACGTTTGGGTCAGCCGGCGGATATTGCAAATGCCGTCCTTTATCTAGCATCCGATGAAGCTTCATACGTAACTGGTGCCGAGCTTGTCATCGACGGCGGATACTCAGCTCAATAATTATAAGCAGAAATGGAAAATCCCGTTTCTAAAGATCCAGAAACGGGATTTTCTGATTCAATGAAGGAATTTGGTAAGTTGAAATGAGTTACGTTAACACACCAATAAAATAACCAAAAGTCGTAAATACCAAACACCAGCTGAAAGCACCTGCTCCTGCAAAGATGAAGTACTTTCGTTTCCCCATCCCATTCATACCGGAAATGTAACTGGCGAAGTGACGGACTCCTGGGATGAAATAGGCTATGATGATGGTCCAAGGACCGTATTTATTGAACCATTCCTCCAACCTCTCCAACCTCGCGGGGGTCATTTTGATCCACTTACCATGCTTCCTCAAAAAAGGTTTCCCCACCTTTTTTCCGATGAAATAACTGACAAGCATCCCGGTTATCGATCCAAGGAAACTGACAAGGAATGCTCCTTGGACATTCAAAACGGAAATGGATGACAAATAGCCGACAAAAGTCATCATGAACTCATCAGGTACCGGCAAACCAATAATCCCAATGGCCAACAGTCCATATATCGCAAAATAACCATAGTTTGATATTAAGTCTTTTATTATATCCATCTAAAGTACTCCATCTCAGCACCCTTTTTTAAAGTAATCCATATTCTTACACGGGCCTGGGTAACGTGATTACTCTTTTTTAATAGGATAACCTAATTTAACCCAAATGAGTTGATTTTCCTAAAAAAAAAGAGAAAAAAAAAAGAATGGACACGTTTTTTGTTGAAATACCGTAATGCTATTCAATAGAATATGAAAAACGGCAACAATAAAGCGGACTCTAACCTGAGTCCGCTCCATCTTAATTCACAAGCTTTATTTCATTGATTGGCCAATACACTAGATTCGCCTTGCCGACAATTTCATCAACGGAAATCGTGCCTATTTCACGGCTATCCAAACTATTTTGGCGATTGTCACCCATAAGGAACAACTGGCCTTCCGGCACTGTCATGCTGCCTGTAATATCTTCTAGCTTGAAGGATTCAGTCAGCGGCACCCCTGCCATCTGATTCTTATATTTGTCCAAGTAAGGTTCTTCATAAGCTTTCCCATTAATATAAAGCGTATCATCTTTATATTCAATATGGTCACCTGGCAGACCAATTACCCTTTTTATATAATCTTTATCTACCGTTGCATGAAAAACGACAATGTCAAACCGGTCTATATTATCGATATTCGTTCCAAACTTGGTAAGAACAATTCTTTCGTGGTCTTGCAGAGTCGGCATCATTGACTCACCGTCCACGACAATCGGTGCAAAAATATACGTTCGAATTAAAAAAGCTAGAATGACTGCAATCAATATCGCTTTTATCCATGAAAAAACTTCTTTTCTTTTTTCCAATCGAAGTCCCTCTCTCTGTTTTTTATTCATGTCATTATATCATAAACCTTTAATGATCACGTCATACAAATACCCACATTTTACACATTGTCAATCACTTCCATTTTTCGTGCTGGATTTCGATGCTTTCCCACTCCATTTCCCTGCACTGCATCTTAGCTGGACAAATCGCATTATATGTACGGACTTTCTCATTTATTTCATCAATTCGTTTCATTAATTCAGACTCAGTTCCATTCATTTTTTTCAATAGAACCAATCCGGACAGCTCATCCCGAATTTCTTTTTGCCATTTTATCCAAAGCGGAAGGTAGCCGGCATCTTGGGCCTTCGTCAAGAAGTTGTCATATATATTTCCCGATAGCGCCGACTCCGGAAGCGGTTTTCCAAAGCCAGGATTATTCTTCAGCCCGCCGTCTCTTTCATATTCCTTAAAAATCTGATCCATCCAGTTCACATGCCCGTGTTCTTTGCCCATAAACAATCCCCCTTCAGATCACTTCGCATTACATGTATTTACAATTATAACATTTTTATCAATATCCACTCCACCCTGGAGAATCAATCGCTGAACACTTTCTACTATTATATATGCATATCTTTCAGCCAAACACATTCAGACAGCAAAAAAAGGATCCCCCTATTGCGTAACAGGTTCCTTTTGAGGTGAAAAACATTGCAAATCGCATCATATTTTTTCTCACTAATATCAATGAAATTCTCTGATTAAATACAATCAATAAACGCAAAGAAGGGATAGCTTAATGGCTATCCCTTAAATTCTCTATCGACTACCTTTAATTAAATAAATTTGTTATCTATTTTTATAGCTCTTTTCGTAAAGATTGTTGTTTTTAAAACAAAACGCTTTAAGGTTGATTGGA
>NZ_JBHVQU010000113.1:0-13007 GCF_042886655.1 Peribacillus sp. NPDC058002
TGTGCTCACTTAAAATTTAACGTTGGCGCTTTGTTTTGTTCAGTTTTCAAAGAGCGATTTATTGTCGTTACTTCGTAAGCGACTTTATTATCTTATCATTCACTCAACCTATTGTCAACAATTATTTCAAATTGTTTTTCGATTGAGCAATTGACAATGTCGTTATTGGCGACTCCTAATATATTATCAGGTTAAAGAGTTATCGTCAATGGTTTAATTGGTTTTTTTTAAAAAAACTATAACATGATGAAAAACCCAAGGAGATATTCCTTGGGGTCTTCATCAGAGTGACTTCGACGCAATATCCTTTAAATGATCCAATAACCAATGGCCGCCAGGGCGGCAACTCCCGGTATTCCAAGCAGGCCGGCGACTGCCGAGGTAACAGGGTTGATGGGTACATGAATGCCAGCTTGATTCCCAAGTGTATTCAAAAAGAACAAAAACGCTGCACCGATAATGACCTTTATAATCCCCTGCCCTATAAACCGGACAGGTCTTAATGGCGCCCCGATAATGAGGAGCATTACAATCAGGCCGCCAATTACGGCAACAAAGACAACTGGTTCCAAACTCATTCCTCCCCGCAAGCTTGTACTACACTTATATGAGGAAATCGATGGATTAAGAACCGAAAAAAATGGCCATGAGGATCAGTAATCCTTCACAGCCATTTCCTAATCATCTTTTTAAGCGGACATTCCTTCTTTTAACTTCCCTGAATAGGTAGAAATATTTCACTTCCGCCAGTCTCGCTTGGGCGATTACTTCCTCAGATGGATCAACGCTTTTTTCGAGTAATGATTTTTGATTATGCCAATTCCATTTCAAATGTTCAAGCTCTTCGATTAATGAATCATTGAATTCATTCCGAAGTTTCTTTTTTTTACGAAAGAACAAGTGAAGTCCTCCCAGCTATCTTATATTTCTCTTCTTCCTTCTATTGCTTTTGATAGCGTCACTTCATCCGCATACTCCAAATCTCCGCCAACAGGAAGTCCGTGGGCAATTCGGGTCACTTTGATGCCTGATGGTCTAAGCAACCGCGAAATATACATGGCTGTCGCTTCACCTTCAATGTTAGGATTAGTAGCCAAAATTACCTCCAGCACTGTTTCATCTTGCAGGCGCTTTAATAAATCAGGAATATTTATATCTTCCGGACCGATTCCGTCCATCGGGGAAATACTGCCATGCAGTACATGGTATAAACCATTGAACTCTCTCATCTTTTCCATAGCTATTACATCTTTAGGGTCCTGAACCACACAAATCAAACTTCTGTCCCTCTTTTGATCTTCGCAGATATAACAGGGATCTTGATCTGTAATATGACCACAGACTGAGCAATACATAAGATTCCGCTTAGCATTAACAAGTGCTTTTGCAAAATCCAAAACAGTATCTTCCTTCATGCTTAATACATGAAAGGCTAATCGAGCAGCCGTTTTAGGACCAATCCCCGGCAATTTCATAAAACTGTCAATGAGCTTGGAAATTGGTTCTGGATAATGCATCGAATTCCTCCTAAAAATTTCAAAAGAAACCCCCTGAATGGAAGTTTCTTTTGAACTTGCTTAAAACATACCCGGAAGGTTCATTCCCTTAGTGAATTGTCCCATCGTTTGGTTTGTCAGTTCTTCCGCCTTTTTCAAAGCATCGTTAGTCGCAGCCAGCACTAAATCCTGAAGCATATCGATATCATCCGGATCGACAACTTCCGGTTTGATGACTACATCGACTATTTCTTTATGTCCAGTCACGATGACCGTCACCATTCCGCCGCCAGCAGTTCCTTCAACCTTTTTTTCACCTAATTCTTCCTGTGCCTCTGCCATCTTCTTTTGCATCTTTTGCATTTGTTTCATCATGTTCTGCATATTACCGCCGCGCATACCCATTCTTCTTACCTCCAATTATTCTTTAATTTCAAGTAAATCATCGCCGACTAATTTTCTAGCCTCTGCTATAAAGGGGTCTTCTTCTTTTGATTCCGTTTCTTCTGGACCGTCGAACTGCTGTGTCGATATGAAATCCTCCCGCAACCTTTGCCACTGGCTCTCCGGAACTCCAGCTATCTCCATTCGGTGTCCGGTCAATTGCTGCATGATCGAGGCTATCACTTCCACGAAACGGTTATTTTCCATTGCCATTTGACAATGAATATCATATTTGAATTTTACCACAAAAGCTTCGGTAGACGCAGCAACAGGTTCTGCCTCCGTTAATAAAGCTGCCAATGATTTTTGGTTTTGCTGGCCTAACTGTTCAAGCAATTCCCCCCACTTACTTTTCACAGCATTAAGATCTGGCTTCGTAGCTTGTTTCAAAACTTGATTGATCTTTCCTGCAGGTGCTTTATACGCTTTTTTAACGGCCCTTTGCGCCTTAGCCTGCTCTGCAGGTTTTTCCGTCATGGCTGCCGGGATGCCGTTTTTCTGCATTTCGAGTAATTTCTTCTCTAAATCTTCTATTTTCTGCAGCAGCTGTTGAAGCTGCCCGTTATCACTTTGATTTGGCCTTTGCTCATTACATAACTTCACAAGTGCCACTTCAAGGAAAATCCTTGGATGATTTGTCCATTTCATATCCTGCTGTGTTTGATTGAAGCTTTCAATAATGGAGTAAATCGATTCAGAAGAGATGACTTCTGCCAATTCCTTAAATTGGGGATCTATTAAAACACGCTCGAAGGATTCTGCCAGTGCCGGTGCCGTTTGATACAAAAGCATGTCACGGAAATAATAAATCATGTCTTCTATGAACCTGGCCGGGTCTTTTCCCATGGCCAGCAATTCTTCAAGGACTTCAAGTGCCACCGCTACTTCTTTATCATATATGGCTTTTGCCAGCCGGCTTAAAAATGCCTGTGACACAGAGCCGGTGACAGTCAATGCATCTTCCACAGAAACCGTCTCCGAGCTGAAGGATATCGCTTGATCAAGAAGGCTTAGTGCATCTCGCATCCCGCCTTCGGCTGCCCTTGCAATGATATGCAGGGCTTGTTCATCACATGAAACACCTGTTTCTTCAATGATTTGTGACATCCTGCCAACTATATCTTGAGGCTGGATCCTTTTAAAATCAAACCTTTGGCAACGGGAAATGATCGTTAGTGGAATCTTATGAGGTTCAGTCGTCGCCAATATAAAAATCACGTGCTTCGGAGGTTCTTCCAATGTCTTTAAAAGCGCATTGAAAGCCCCTTGTGAAAGCATATGTACCTCATCGATGATATAAACTTTATATGTAACCGCATTAGGAGCATATTTAACCTTATCACGAATGTCACGGATTTCCTCGACACCATTATTGGATGCTGCATCAATTTCTATAACATCTGATATGGAACCATCGGTGATTCCGCGGCAGGTAGCACATTCGTTACAGGGCTCACTTATCGGGGCATGCTCACAATTCACTGCTTTTGCTAGAATTTTGGCAGCACTTGTTTTCCCTGTTCCACGTGGACCGGAAAATAAATAGGCATGCGAAACCTTCTGCCCGACCAAGGCATTCTGCAACGTTTTCGTTACATGTTCCTGCCCGACTACATCAATGAATTGTTGTGGCCGCCACACCCGGTATAATGCTTGATACCCCACGGAAATCCCTCCTTCTTTTCTCCATCTTGTTTATTATACATTACTGATTTCCTTAATTTCAAAGCCTAAAAAGAAATTTCATCATTGCCTCATTTTTTTCAAGAGTACCAAGCACTTTACCTTCTTGGCATAAAAAAAAACCCACCCGATACGAATGAGTTTTTTGTTTATGTAAAATAACTGCCGTGCACCTTCTGTCGATTAGCAACCATAAGCGTTACTTAAGCAGTTAGCTCGACCCAGGCAACCCTGCGGCACATGAGAACTTCCACTTAATGCTGCTTCCTTCCGGACCTGACATGGTTCATGGAGTCCCATTGCGCAGGACCCGGGCGTCAACACCACTTACTTAAGGCAGGCCCTACAGAATGCTAACCTCGAGAAGGGATTCAACCTCGCTAGAGCGGATTGCGAGTACAGGGCACCGCTACCTCCCCGTCTAGCACGGCAAAAGTAATACCAATTTCACAGCGTCATGACGACGCATAATTCATTATACTAAGGTAACAAAAAAAACGCAAGTGTTGTTCATGAACAGTTTGATTCCAAATTTATCAAACGAAGCAAACCTTTTTTTCAACATTCGTTTTTCCTTATTTATTTTCTTCGGCAATCTTGAGTGCTTGCTCTCTTTTCAAAGTTTTCTTTCTATCCCTAAGCTCTTTAAAAAAAGAAGTCAATATCCAGCCGCACTCTTCGCCTAATACACCGCTTGTTACATCACATTGATGGTTAAAGCGTTCATCTTGAAGTAAATCCATGAATGTCCCCGCACAGCCAGCCTTTGGATCATGCGCTCCAAAAACAACCCTTTTCACCCTAGATTGCAAGATGGCCCCAGCACACATGGGACAAGGTTCCAACGTCACATATAATGTCGCATCTTCAAGGCGCCAACTGCCAAGTTCCTTGCAAGCCTCATTGATCGCAAGCAGCTCCGCATGTGCCGTCGCATTCTGTTCCGTTTCCCTCAGGTTATGCCCTGTCGAAATAACTTGATCATCTAATACGATTAAAGCGCCAATCGGCACTTCTTTCAACATCTGCGCCTTTTCTGCTTCCTTTAAGGCTAAATTCATGTAATAAACATCATCCTTCATAAAAAAACCCCCTCATATAAAGTAGGAGTAAACAGACAAATATAAGACAAAAATAAAGGTCATACTACTTGTTCTAATGAATAGTAACGCATGCGGCCTACGTGCTGCAAGTAAATTCTCACAATATAGGAGGATATACCATGAATCGACCTGAATCACCTTCTTTTGCATTGCTGATCATTGATATGATCAATGATTTTGATTTCAAATACGGGAATATGCTCCTTGAACATACGAAACTTATCGTCGATCCGATTTTGAAATTAAAAAAGCAAATGAAAGAAAAAGGTTTTCCAATCATTTATATCAACGACCATTATGATTTATGGCAGGCTGACTTCGATAAAATTATTGATAGATGTAAAAATGAAGGAAATGCCTCATTAATCGAAAGGATAAAACCCCAACAGGACGAATTCTTTCTCATCAAGCCGAAACATTCCGCATTTTATGGGACGGCACTCCATACACTACTTAAACGTTTAAACGTGGAAACACTGATCATTACCGGCATAGCTGGCAACATCTGCGTGCTATTCACGGCCAATGACGCCTATATGCGGGAATATAAATTATGGATTCCGAAGGATTGCATCGCTTCTGCATCAAAGGAAGATAATCATTACGCGTTAAAGATGATGAACCATGTTCTCAAGGCATCCATAAAAGATGGTGAAGACTTTTAAGCACCAATCGAATAAGGCACTAACCTCATGCCACCTCCAATAAACAAACTTTCATTCTCTTTCTTTATCAACCTGACAAAAATATCACTAAAGTCCCAAGTCTGTGATACAATATCTCTTGGCGAAAAACCTAATAACCGGGAATTTCAGCTTGATACCTCATGAAGGAGGACAGATTGGATGAAATCCACCCCATTTATCACCGTCGAAGGTCCAATCGGCGTGGGAAAAACATCACTTGCAAAAATTATTGCAGATCATTTTCAAATTTCATTATTGAAGGAAATTGTAGATGAAAATCCATTTCTCGGGAAATTCTATAAAGATATTGATGAGTGGAGCTTTCAAACAGAAATGTTTTTTCTATGTAACCGGTATAAACAATTGGAAGATATCGAAAAAAAGTATCTTACTAATGACCAAGCCGTGGTGGCTGATTACCATATATTCAAGAACTTGATATTTGCTGAACGAACGTTAAAGAACGGACAATACAATAAGTACCTTGAAATATTCAATATTTTAACACGTGATATGCCTAAACCTAATATGGTGATTTATTTAAATGCAAGTCTTGATACTCTTATCTCCCGAATCGGCAAAAGAGGTCGTGAATTCGAAAAAAATATATCCTCCATTTATTTAGAGCAGTTATCCGCGGATTATCGAACGTTCATGGAAGCATTTGAGAAACAGCACCCTGACATACCTGTTCTTACATTCAATGGAGATGAGCTGGATTTTGTCGGGAACAAGGATGATTTGAAAACGATAATCAGCCAAATAGAGAATGCCCTGCACAAAGGAGTAAAGTCAAATGAACTTACGAAAGAAATATAATATTCCAAACAACGCTGTCATTACGATAGCAGGGACGGTTGGCGTAGGAAAATCGACTATGACCAATGCTTTAGCCGATGCCCTTCAATTCAGGACATCCTTTGAAAAGGTTGATACGAACCCCTATCTGGATAAGTTTTACGATGATTTTAATCGTTGGAGTTTCCACCTGCAAATCTATTTCCTCGCTGAACGTTTTAAAGAGCAAAAAAAGATCTTCGAATATGGCGGCGGTTTTATTCAAGACCGTTCCATTTATGAAGACACCGGGATATTTGCAAAAATGCATTATGAAAAAGGCACGATGAATGATGTGGACTACGAAACTTATACAAGCCTTTTCAACGCCATGGTAATGACGCCATACTTCCCGCACCCTGATTTACTTATCTATCTCGAAGGTTCGCTGGATGATATCCTCGACCGGATCCAAGAGCGCGGCCGTCCAATGGAACAGCATACTCCAATTGAATATTGGCAGGAAATGCACGGCCGTTACGAAGAATGGATCGATCAATTCAACGCCTGCCCTGTCCTTCGGTTAAATATAAATGAATATGACCTTATGCAGGATGAAGCAAGCATCGAACCTCTTATAAAACGGATTGCCGAATATATGGAGCAAACCAAATTATTGCGAAATGTGTAAAACAGAAAAACCACCGGTTATCCGGTGGTTTTTTAATATATTAGAAAACAAAAATTCCGTTACATATCTGTAACGGAATTTATCGATATCCAATTTATGCGCTGTGGTTATTAATAAGTTATGGAGGAGGTAGAGGGATTCGAACCCCCGCGGGATTTGACTCCCCTGTCGGTTTTCAAGACCGATCCCTTCAGCCGGACTTGGGTATACCTCCGTATCAACATTTATTATATTACATGGAATTAAAATTAAAGTCAAGCCCTCTATAAAGTTTTTTTAAAATAATTTCAAACTTTTATAAAAAGGAGAATCAGCCTCTTTAATCAGAAGCTGATTCCCTTTAACTTACGGTTTAATGACTTCCACACCGCGCATATATGGACGTAATACTTCAGGAATGATAACACTGCCATCTTCCTGCTGATAATTTTCCAAAAGGGCAGCAACTGTACGGCCGATTGCCAGACCTGATCCATTTAGAGTATGGACATGTTCAGGTTTGCCTTTTACATCACGTCTGAAGCGGATATTGGCCCGTCTAGCCTGGAATGCTTCAAAGTTACTGCAAGAAGAAATTTCTCGGTACGTCCCATAACTCGGGATCCAAACCTCGATATCATACTTTTTAGCAGCAGTGAATCCAAGATCTCCCGTACACATGCTCAGCACTCGGTATGGAAGGCCTAGCAATTGAAGGACCTTTTCGGCATGACCTGTGAGATTTTCCAATTCTGCATAAGAATCTTCCGGCTTCACGAACTTCACTAATTCAACTTTATTGAATTGGTGCTGACGAATTAACCCGCGGGTATCACGACCAGCAGATCCTGCCTCTGAACGGAATGAAGCGCTGTATGCCGCATAGCTTATCGGCAGATCGTCCGTGCTCATGATTTCATCACGATGGAAGTTTGTCACCGGGACTTCGGCTGTAGGAATCAAGAAGTAATCATCACTTTCGATACGGAAAGCATCCTCTTCGAATTTTGGCAATTGACCTGTTCCCGTCATGCTTGCACGGTTCACCATATATGGCGGCAGCATTTCTTCATATCCGTGTTCCTCAACATGAAGGTCCAGCATAAAGCTAATTAAAGCACGCTCTAATCGAGCACCAAGACCCCTATAAAATACAAATCGGCTTCCGGTCACTTTTGCTGCCCGTTCAAAATCCAGGATGCCTAGATCTCCAGCTACATCCCAGTGCGGTTTCGGTTCAAACTTGAATTCCGGTAACTCTCCCCATTTACGGATTTCGACATTATCGTCTTCCGTCTCACCAACAGGCACACTTTCATGTGGAATATTCGGAATGGAAAGAAGTAATGTTTCTAACTGGGCTTCCACTTCACGAAGTTCATCATCGAACCCTTTGATACGGTCACCAACTTCACGCATTTCGGCAATCAACTGATCTGCGTCCTTTTTTTCCCGTTTCAATACGGCCACTTGCTGTGAAACTTCGTTTCTTTCGCTTTTCAGCTTTTCCGTATCAGCAATCAAAGTCCGACGCTTTACATCCAGTTCCTCGAATTTACCTAAATCGGTCAAATCTTCTCCTCTAAATTGCAATACACGCTTCACTTCTTCAAAATTATTCCTTACATATTTCAAATCCAACATTTTCAGTTCCTCCTTAATAGTTTGATGATTTATCAAAGAACGCAAAAAACTCCCGTCCCCTGAAAAAGGGACGAGAGTTAACCCGCGTTGCCACCCTAGTTGAAGGCGTATGAAAAACGCCTACCACTTATCTTAATAACGGCTTTTAACCGAAAGTATTTACTGACCCAAAAGGCTTTCCATACTCTGCTCCAGGAGGGATTCACAAAACTCTCACACCGATTTCCACCAGCCATCGGCTCTCTATAGAAAGAAATACTTGTTACTATATCCTGTCATTGCTTTCTTATATAATCAGATTGTTTTCCATAATGTACTATAATTTTACACATTACGCAACCGTTTTATACACGAAACTTAAAACCAGCCTTTAACAGTAGAAGCTACACTGCTCCATACGTCACCAAAGAATCCGCCAACTGCTCGCATTGATAATACAAACCAGTTTGCCTTTTCAACAGATTCAGCAGCTACGACGTTCACCTTAACCGGATCGCCGTTAATGTACCCGTAATCTTCTCCTTTTTTAGGAGTGACTGTGATGTAACCTAGCTTTTCACCTTTTTTGATTGGTGCAGTAAGCTTACCATCATCATTCAATTTGTTTTTATCGATCACTAAATCTGTTTTATAGTTATCTTTCTCACCATTTTCAACAAGTAGCTCGATTGCCTTTTCAGATTGGATCTTAACGTTTTTTTCCTTACCTTTTACTACTGAAAGTGTTTCTTTCCCTTTCACCTGGTAATTGGCAGGAAGGACTTTTTCCTTTTTAAAGGTTGCATAAGCATAGTTCATAAGCTTAGTGCTATCTGCAAAACGTTCGTTTTTATTAGTGGACTTCATAACCACCGTGATATAGCGCTGACCGTCCCGGATAACCGTCCCTGTATGTCCATAACCGGCAAAGTCGGTAGAACCCGTTTTCAGTCCATCTACGCCTTTATATTCAAATATCAGACCTGGTAACATCCAGTTGAAGTTCGGATATTCTTTTCCATCACGGAACTTCAATTTAGGAATGCTGGCGATCTTTAACACTTCAGGATAATCGTTTATTAAACGATAAGCAAGAAGGGCAGTATCTTTTGCTGTCATGATATTTTCACTATCTTCATTACCAGAAGGATATTGTCCTAATAAATCGGAGTTGTTCAAACCGCTGGCATTAACGAATTTATGGTGTTTCAAGCCTAATTCCTTTGCTTTTTCGTTCATTAACTTAACGAAGCTCTTTTCACTTCCGGAAACCAACTGTGCTAAAGCCACTGTTGCCGCATTTCCGGAATAGACGGCCATAGCTTGATATAGTTCCTTAACTGTATAATCTTCACCTTCCGTTAACCCAACATTCGACAAATTGGGTGCTTTTGAAAGGTCATGTACGTATTTATTTATTTTAACTTTTTGATCCCAACTGATTTTCCCATTTTTGATTGACTCCATTATGATGTACTCGGTCATCATTTTAGACATGGATGCAATCCCTAATACTTTATCGGCATTTTTTTCATACACGATTTGTCCTGTTTCACCATCAATGACGATGGCTGCCTCTGCTTTTAAACCTAAATTATCAGATTCAGCAACAGCTTCCCCCGGTTGATAGGCAAATTGCGACATAACAAGAACTAAAACAAAAGTAAAAATGAGGGTCATCTTGCTGATTTTTTTCAATTTCCAATACCTCCAACTTTTAAGCTAATCTCTATAACAAAGAAGAAACTTTATGTAATTCCCTTGACACCTTGTCTAGTTTATCACAGAAAAAATAAAAAAAATAGACAGAGTAATCGCAGACTCTGTCTATTTTAATAATAAATTTTAATGACGATTATATGTTAAATTCATTACATTGAGTAGTTCGGTGCTTCTTTGGTAATTTGGACATCATGAGGATGGCTCTCCCTTAACCCGGCACCGGTCATTTTGACAAATTGAGAGTTTTCTCTCAACTCTTCCAATGTGGCTGTGCCGCAATATCCCATACCTGAGCGAATGCCGCCAATCAGTTGGAAAATGGTATCTGAAAGAGGTCCTTTATATGGCAGGCGCCCTTCGATGCCTTCCGGTACGAATTTCTTGTTATCTTCTTGGAAGTAACGATCTTTAGATCCCTTTTCCATTGCAGCAACAGAGCCCATACCCCGATACACTTTAAAACGGCGGCCTTGGAAAATTTCCGTTTCGCCTGGGCTTTCAGTTACACCTGCAAGCATGCTGCCAAGCATTACTGCATGTCCGCCTGCAGCCAGGGCTTTAACGATATCACCAGAGTATTTAATTCCGCCATCAGCGATGATCGTTTTACCATGTTTTCTTGCTTCTGTCGCACAATCGAAAACTGCCGTGATTTGCGGAACACCTACACCAGCTACAACCCTTGTCGTACAGATTGACCCTGGCCCGATTCCAACTTTGACTACATCGGCACCCGCTTCAATCAGTGCTTTAGTCCCTTCAGCCGTTGCCACATTACCGGCAATGATCGTCAATTCAGGATATGTCCCGCGGATTTCCTTCACCATTTCAAGAACGCCTTCTGAATGACCGTGAGCAGTATCAAGTACAATTGCATCGACATGGGACTTAACTAGCATTTCAACACGCTTCATTGTATCCTTAGTCACTCCGACTGCAGCACCTGCAAGTAATCTTCCTTGCTTATCTTTCGCCGAATTCGGGAACTCAATGACTTTCTCGATATCCTTGATCGTAATAAGTCCTTTAAGGACTCCATTATCGTCTACAAGGGGAAGCTTTTCAATTTTGTACTTTTGAAGAATCTTCTCTGCTTGTTCCAAGTTAGTTCCCACTGGCGCTGTGACCAGATTCTCTACAGTCATGACACTGGAAATCTTCAAGGAAAAATCGGAAATAAATCGCAAATCACGGTTTGTAATGATACCCACAAGTTTTTGATCCTCTATATTGTTGACTACAGGAACACCCGAAATGCGATATTTACCCATTAAATGCTCTGCATCAAATACCTGGTGATCCGGCGTTAAGAAAAATGGATCGGTAATTACACCGCTTTCTGAACGTTTTACTTTATCCACCAGTTCAGCTTGTGCTTCTATAGACATATTTTTATGAATGATACCTAATCCGCCTTGACGAGCCATGGCAATTGCCATTTCAGCTTCTGTCACGGTATCCATTCCTGCACTGATGATAGGAAGGTTGAGCTTTAAGTTTTCAGCTAAGTTGACTTGAAGGTTAACATCTTTCGGCAAAACCTCTGATTTCGCTGGAATTAATAGGACATCATCAAAGGTTAAACCTTCTTTTGCAAATTTATTTTCCCACATTATTTTCCCCTCCTGCTTAAAAATATTATTTGTAGGTTATCAATAGGACATACTACTGTCAAGAAGAGAAATAAAAGTTTGATTATTCTATTAATTCGGAGGATCGCTGCAATGCCTGAAAACAATGATAATTTCGATAAATATACACCTTTTTTTTCCGCATCTTCCTCACAACTTTTTTTACAAAAATGTTACACGCATGAAAAAATAGCAGAAGCGGAAATAAAAAGTTATGATAATTGTTATCCATTTATTTACCATCTTGAACATGCTAAAACTTATTATAATCAGGCTGCCATTGCACCACTTTCCATACAACCGATCCTAACATTTTATGGATTCGCCCAATTGTTAAAGGCTTGTCTGCTCACGATCGATCCCAACTATCCGGAATCAACCTCGATGCTTGCCCATGGGGTTACTACGAGAAAGAAGAAAAAACAACAATATGAATTTTTAAAGGATGAAGTTAAAACGCAAAAGAACGGACTTTTCACCTGCATTGCCGAGAAGTTATTTCATATCAAGCATTTGGAGGGTGAAAAATTTTCCATGGGGACGCTGATAAAGGAAATACCGGATATGCAAAATTTTACATGGTCAATTTCCAAGAAAAATTTCGTCACCATGTTACCCTCTTCAAATGGTTTTCAACTGCCCTCAACGACATTGGATAGCTATCAAATGACCAGCAGTCGATTGGAAGAATTTTTGAAAGCTAAAACGAATCAAGTTTACAATATTTCAGAAGCGCCTGGGACACTGCATTTAAAAACTGATGGCATTCCTATTCATAATGCTTCTTCCCCAATACGGTATAATTTGGCGGAAAGACAGTTCATGCTATCACTCAATAAAGATTCGTCAGCTTTTTCATTACCTGAACTTTTGATCCATTATTTGATTTCTTATAACCTTAGCATAATAGCTCGTTATGAAACAGAATGGTGGGCAGAAATGATGAAAACCATGCCCAATGATGATTACCCTTGCATTGTGCAATTCCTTAAAATAAGCCAAGCTAAGGTGCCATTTTTAATTTTTGAATGGATTAAGTCGGAGAGGTTCCACTTTTGATCCTCCCAACATCCAATTGGTCGATTGATCTGCCCCGAATGACGAAAAAAGACCAGCTGGATGGCTGATCTTTTTAAATGGCTTGGCGGCGTCCTACTCTCACAGGGGGAAAC
>NZ_JBHVQU010000114.1:0-12775 GCF_042886655.1 Peribacillus sp. NPDC058002
CCACCATACTCTTCAGGTATACAAACGCCCATCAACTGCAATTCCGCTAACCTTTTTAAAATATGCGGCTGGAATTGACCTTTCCTATCCCACTCTTGAATGTATGGGATAATTTCCTTATCAACAAATTTCCTTACCACTTTCTTCACACTTTGCTGCTCTTCTGTTAATTCGAAATTCATCATTAAAATTCCTCCTAAATAATTTTATTTTCCTTGAATTTGTTTATTTGGTCTGGACTATATCCAATTTCAGCCAGAATGGAACCGGTATGCTCACCATACAGTGGCGGATGCTTTCTCATCGTAACCGGTGTTTTTGAAAGGTTCAGTGGCGATCCCGTCACTCTAAGATCTTCGATTGTGGGATGTTCCATGTTCACCAACATGCCTCTTGCGATGATTTGCGGGTCCTCGAACATCTCTGCGATATCATTAATCGGTCCATTGGGTATACCTGCATCATCAAATAGCTTTTTCCATTCTTTCTTTGTCTTTCCTTTCAACAAATCCTCTATTATCGGTATTAATCCTTCCTTGTTCAGCAAACGTTTTTCATTATGCTTAAACTGTTCCTGCTCGGCTAAATCAGGTCTGCCGATAACGGCTGAAAATCTCCTGAACTGATCATCATTTCCTACAGCCACAACAAGCTCCCCATCACTTGTCCGGAACGTTTGGTATGGAACGATATTGGGATGTTGATTTCCCATTCGTTCAGGGGTCTGGCCACTGAATAAATAGTTGCTGGCGACATTCACCAATGAAGAAACCTGGCAATCCATTAACGAAATATCAATTTCCTGTCCTTCCCCCGCTTCATCCCTATGATGCAAAGCGGTTAAAATGCCAATGCATGTATACAAGCCAGTCAATATGTCAGCTATGGCCACCCCGACCTTCACGGGGCTTCCATCTTTTTCTCCTGTGATACTCATCAAACCACTCATCGCTTGAATGATATAATCATAGCCAGGCAAATCTTTATAAGGTCCGGTTAAACCAAATCCCGTAATCGAGGCCATGATCAGTTTGGGGTTCATTTCCTTTAAACCCTCATAACCCAGCCCCATTTTTTCCAACGTGCCCGTCTTGAAATTTTGAATCACAATATCCCCTGAAGACACCAACTTCCGGAAGATTTCTTTCCCTTGTTCCGACTTTAAATTCAAGGTCATGCTTTGCTTATTTCGATTGGCACATAAATAGTAAGCGCTTTCCCCTTGGGCGAATGGCGGACCCCATCCTCTCGTTTCATCCCCTGCCTCATGATGCTCGATTTTAATAACATCGGCACCCAAATCACCGAGGATCATTGAACAAAACGGCCCCGCCAAAACACGGGATACATCGATAATCCTGACTCCTTCCAAAGCTCCATTCATATCATCACCCCTTTCAAACTGTCGGGAAACACAAAAAAGAGCCAGTAAAACCAACAATGTCATTACATTGAATGTTTCACTGACCCCTATCCACGAACTGTCTTCCTGCAAAGGAAGATCAAGTGAACCAAGTCAACTTTTATGGATTCCAGTTTTATGACAAGCCGGCCATGCAGCAAGGTAACTTGCTGTCATCGGTTTGGTAAATTTAGTATAGTCTATTTTTTTGAATTTTGCAATAATTTTGTTCTGGTGTTTTCATTACTTCCACTGAAATACTCATTAGCATACTTCCCGTTTAATATAAAAATACAGCCCTCAATCCATAGTAATCGGAAATTGCCTTTATTCGTGAGGCATGGGATGATTGAATATGCATAATTGTCAATATATGAATTTTTCATACTATCGATTATCACTCGACAGACAAGGAAAGATTGAAAGGAGATGACGATATGAACAATAAAAAAGCGGAAATAATCGAAGCGATTAAGAAATACCACACAATTATCATTCATCGCCATGTTAATCCGGACCCCGATGCATTGGGATCACAAATCGGTTTAAAGAAGCTTTTGAAGCATTCCTATCCTTCTAAAGAAGTCTATGCGGTAGGCGAGGAAGTGGATAAGCTTCTATTCATTGGTGATATGGATGTCATTTCCGATAACAAATACAAAGGTGCCTTAGTGATTGTTTGTGATACTGCCAACATTTCACGGATCAGTGATTCACGATATGATCACGGGGACATGCTAATCAAGATTGATCACCACCCCGAATATGAGCAGTTTGGTGATTTTTCCTGGGTCGACCCTTCTTATAGCTCTGCCAGTGAAATGCTTGTTGATTTATTCTTGGAATCTCCGGAAGGCTTTATCATGAATAAAGAAGCGGCTAAATCATTTTATGCAGGAATAATTAGTGATACAGGTAATTTCATGAATGGGAATACAACTTCCAGGACATTAAAAATGGTTTCGCACTTAAGAACTTATCATATTCATCCCGAAAGAATCCATAACAGCCTTAATATAAAGACGAAAAACGCTTCAAGACTTCAAACAGACATCCTCATGAGCTTCAATGTAACCGATAAAGGGGTAGCTTACTTCATTATTACGGAGGATCTGTTAAATATGTATGGCGTGGATCGAATTGAAGCTTCGAATTTAGTTAACACGCTATCGAGTGTCAGGAGCAATAAAATCTGGGCTTTCTTCATCGAATATCCTTCTGAAATCCGTGTCAGGATACGTTCACGGAGCATTCCCATCGCTTCAGTCGCACGTCAATTCAATGGTGGGGGACATTCACTGGCTTCAGGCGCTACCATCCATTCCTGGGATGAGGTTGATCACGTTATCCAAGCGTTGGATCAAGTATGCCCATAACAGGGATTTCATGACCTGCCGTGGTTACATGCATGATTATATTCCCAGGCGCAATGCAATGGAATAATTTTGCCTTTACCTGATTACAAAAAAAGCGCCAAAGCCAGGATGACTGAGGCGCTTGCTTGTTTCAATTTATTTGGACACTTCTTCAAGAATTGATAAATCGATCATGCCTTTTATATCATTGCTAGGGATATAACCAGCTTCTTTGCTTATGTCTGCCATTTCCTGAATGACTTGCTCATTAACTTCAGTCGTCACTTCAAGGCGTGAAAATGCTGAAGCCACTTCATCTTTGCTTAATTCTTTTCCAGTCAGTTCCTTCAAATGCTTAATAACCAGCTCTTGGCTTTCTTCAGGGTTGTCTTGTATAAACTTCACCGCTTTTTCATGCGCCTTCAAATAAGAAGCAGCGAACCCCTTTTTATCCAAGAACTTCTGGCTTGCAGCCACAACCGTGTTAGGTGAATCTTTCCCCCATGCAAATTGATCCCAGTCAAGCAATAACTTTCCTTTTGCCTGGTTTTCCAATACATAACCCCATGGTTCCTGAGTTGCTGCTGCATCGACAGATTTTTGGACAAAAAGCGCGGTTGTGTCAGCAGGTGCGGCCGCATACAGCTCAACCGTCCCCCCATTCGTAGTCGGCTTTAAGTCAACATCTTGAAGGGCCTTCCTTAGCATGACATCCTGTGTGCTTCCAATGACGGGAATCGCTACCTTTTTACCGCCCAAATCTTTTAAATCCGTAACTTTGCTGCCCTCGCTGGCCACTAGTACGGCTCCTCCATTAACAGCCCCGGAGATCAAGTGGTATTCAGGGTTTTTCACGTAAAAGTTAAGCAATGGACCAGGCCCGACCGTTCCGACATCAATGGCGTTTGTAGCCATTGCTTCCATGAATAATCCTCCATTGGCCACTGTTTTGGTTTCAATCTTAACATCTTTACCGAACTCTTCTTTGAAAAAGCCCTTTTCGAGTGCAATGATCGTTGCACTGTGGGTTAAGTTAGGAAAATACCCAATTTTCACGGATTTCCCCCCAGAACCTTCTCCTTCTTCATCATTGCTTCTGGACTGAGTGCATCCGCTTACTATTCCGATTAACAACACAGACAGAATAAGGGCAAAAAATGATTTTTTCATCATACTTTTCTCTCCTTTTGAACTATTATTTTATTAAACGACCGTTACTTCACTCCCCATTTCAGTTGAACATTACGTTCAAGGCGGGAGAAGACAACATTATCCACGATTGTTCCGATGATTGCGATGATGATCATCACGGAGATGACCAAATCCATTTGTCCCAGTGATCTGCCCATTTCCAGCAATTGCCCAAGACCGCCTCCCCCGCCAAGTAATTCACCTGCCATCAGTGCACGCCAGGAAAAGGCCCATGCAATTCGGAGACCGGATATTATTTGCGGGACGGATGCTGGTAAAATCACGGTGCGAAGAAAATGAAACCCGGTCGATCCATATGTTTTGGCAACCCGCTGATACAACTGGGGTACATTCCGGAAGCCACTTGTTGCATTAACCGTCATCGTCCAAGTTGCGCCGATGGTGACGATAAAGAGAATCGAAAAATCATTTAATCCAAACCAAATGATCGCTAAAGGGAACCACACGATACTCGGGATGGACTGTAAGGCCGTCACGACGAATCCTAGAGTGTCTTCAACCAATTTAAAGCGCCAAATGAAATATCCTAATATTAGACCTACTATAATGGCAATCGTAAAGCCGATCAGGATACGGCCAAGGCTTTTTCCGATGGCTTCAGTTATTTGTCCGCTCATCAGTCCATTAAACAGAGTTTCCAAAACCTGGGTCAGGCTTGGGAACATGAATTCCGGAAGACTGGAAAGTCTAGATGTGACTTCCCATATCCCCGCTATCATCGCGATGAATATGATTCGTCTTAAAGCTGTAATCATTCCCCATTTCCTCCTTCAGCACTTTTTCAATTTCCTCCTGTAAAATCGATAGAACCCTTTGTTCTGTATGCAAAGTTACACTATCCGGCATAACTCCATCTTTCATCGAAGGGACGGAAATCGTCTCTTTAATTTTCCCGGGACGGGTTGCAAAGACGATGATTTTTTCGGAAAGCTGAACAGCCTCACGAATATTATGGGTAACGAAAAAGATTGTCACTTTAGTTTTTCTCCAGATTTCGAGCAGTTCTTTATGCAAGACCATCCTCGTTTGCTCATCCAGCGCAGAGAATGGCTCATCCATCAACAGGATATCCGGTTCCATCACCAACGCTCTTGCGATGGCTACCCTCTGTTTCATGCCCCCCGATAGTTGATGTGGATAGGAGTCAACATATCGGCTGAGGTGAACCATTTTTAAAATGTCCAATGCCTTTGCTTTAGCCTCTTCATTGGGAATCTTCTTTAACTTCAATCCGTATGTAACATTTTCAAGTACCGTCAACCAAGGGAATAACCCCGCCTCTTGAAATACTACGACCCGTTCCGGACCTGGCTTCATCACTTTTTTCCCAGCTACACGTATTTCCCCTGCATCTGCCTTATCAAGGCCGGCAACCAGATAAAGGAGTGTGGATTTACCACACCCTGAAGGGCCGACGATTGAAACGAAGCTTCCCTTCTCGACCTCTAGGTTTATCTTATCGAGCACCTTTATGCTTTCTTTCTTTTCATTCTTAAAACTTTTTTCAATGCCATCTATTGTTAAATACATATGGTCACCCCACTTTTATATCGCATCGATTTACTAAACATTATTTCTTAATAATGATTAATCCAATGGTTTTTGTCAACTATAAAAATGCAAAAATTCTAATTTATCGGTATCTTTCTATTAGATTGTCATTGTATTGATAAATATTCCAAACTCACACAAAAATACATATGGGCAAATTCCATTCAGAAATAAAAAACCTGAGCCCATGTAAGGGTTCAGGCTAATTTTTATATCCACTTTTATAACCTTAAAAAATCCTGCTTCCATACAACTTATCCTTCATTTTTTGTGTCCTTGCATGCAGTGGCTTTTTCAAAATGATACCTAATATGAGCGTGATTATTAAAAAGATAATCAGGATAAAAATGTCCTTGCCAGCTACGCTCCATGTTATTCCCCCAACGGATTCACGAAGTAAACCCACAGCATAGGTGAATGGCAAGTAAGGGTTAATATGTTGAAAAAAGGGCGGTGTGACTTGAATGGGGAAAGTGCCGCCAGAACTTGATATTTGAAGGACCATCAAGACCACGCTTATCCCTTTTCCAACATTTCCAAGAACGGAAACGAAGGTGTAGACAATGAGTGTAAATACTGTACTTATCAGAACGGAAAATAGGATGTACTCAAACTTATCCGCTACATAAACACCGATAAAGATGATATTCCCAATGGAAACACTAAGAGCCTGCATTACCCCAATGATGAAAAAAATAAGATACCTCCCGATATAAATTTGATACGGGCTGTAAACTTTTTGAGAAACACCCACGCTAAGCATGGAAATCAATATTGTACCGCCGACCCAAAGGGAAAGGGCCGTAAAGAAAGGGGACATGGCGGATCCATAGTTCGGAATCGGAAAAAGACTATGTTTATTGAGCAGCACCGGTTCTGAAAAAAATTCACTTTCTTTTTCAATATCATTTCTTAGGAAATCGATCACTTCTTCCATATCATAAGACTTATCGATTTCCCTCATTTTAGAAGCTAGAGCCTTTATTTTCGTTTCGATTTCCGGAAACTTATTCGTTAACTTATCGATATCCCCTGTACGTGTTTCCAATGTTCGATTGGTCTCATTCAACAGCGTCCTCACCTCAGGAAGAACCTTGGTTCCCTCCGCCATCGTAACCTGGACATTATTCAATATTGATTCCGTTTCGTTCCAGATTTCATTGAATTTTGGTCTTGTTTCCTTTGAATAACTTTCCTGGAAGCTTGTCAAAACTTGATCATTGTTCCCGCCAAGTTCGATAAGATTGCCATAGTCTCGGTCATTCAGCGCTTGAAGTTGGTTCGAAGTATTATCCCTTAATTCATCAACTAGCTGTATTTCTGGCTGAAGCAAGTTTTTCTCATTAAATTGATTGACTCTCACCAATAAATTATACATACTGTCCAAAAGGTACAACTCTTTATTTATCCTCGTTACCCCTTGTTCCACTAGCTGATTCGACTCATTGTCAGGCAAATCCTGACCCGTTAGCCGGTTTGCCAGTACTAAAACGGATTCATTATCGCTCCTGATGTTCGCGATATCATTTTTCAAGAGGGGAGCGATTCCTTCGAATGCCTGCCTTGTTGACTCTACATAACTAGAAACGTCCGATACCAATTTGTCCTTCTGGGACGTTATTCCTTCTATTGAATCCAATCCATCATTGACCTTCTTAATGATATCTTCAGCCTTTTTAACATGTGTTTGAACGGTTTTGATATTTTGTTCAAGCTCAGGCAGTTGCCCCTCTAATAAATACACCATATTCTTCATTTTTTGAATTGTCGGCAACTCATTTTGCAGGGTGACTCCCAGTTCATTAAATATCGCAAGGATACTCCCACTGGCCGATTTGATAAAGGTTTTGCTCACGTTGTCCACAATGCTGTTCGCACCCGCTGCCGTAATTTTAGGAGCAATGGAATTGATTTTTTCATTCACATAGTAATCAATCTTCGCCTTTTTAGGGACATCGGTCATGATTGTCGCAATATGTTCGGAAAAGTTCTCCGGAATGATGATGGATGCATAATAATCCCCCTTTTCCACCTTAGCTTTCGCTTCTTTTTCCGAAGTGAATCTCCAGCCTAAATCCTTATTCTCCTTTAACCCCTCTACGACTTCCTTGCCTATGTTCACGGCTTCGCCATTTAACTCCGCACCTTTATCATTATTGGCAACGCCGACAAGAATTCCTTCCGTATTTGCATACGGGTCCCAAGATGCGACAATATTAAACCACGCATAAATGGAAGGGATGAACATGAGAAAAACTACTACGATACAAACAAAGAAATTTTTATAAATGCTTTTTAAATCGTCAATGAAAATTTCCCGAATATTTCTCAAAACATACCCCCGTACAGATGTATTTTGATACTATTATTCGAAGAAATTTCTTAATCGATACTAAGTAAACATATCCATCGATTTATAGAACCAAATAAAAAGAAGCAAGACAGTTTCCTGTCTTTTTCCTTTTTAAATTACAGAATAATGGGCTTGCTGTAAGAACATACTATTACGAACTGTCGTGATTTTTAAAAGGGAGAAATAGTCATGCAAGGATTTGTTGAAATCATCTTTCGACCCTTTATAGCTTTTATTTTATTATGGGTATTTGTCCATCTGCTCGGTAAACAGACGATTTCCCAAAGGACTTATCACCTTTATATCGCTTCAATTACGATGGGGACACTTGCAGGAAATCTAGCATTCAATATTAAAGTTAAATTCCTGTATCCTATCATTGCAATTATTATTATGGGTTCCATCGTTTTTATACTGAATCTTGTGGCGGTTCGAAATCCGCGCTTCGGAAAATGGATCGCTGGAGAACCTGTTGCCTTAATTCAAAAAGGAAAAATCCTCGAAGAGCCAATGCAGCGGATGGGGTATTCACTGGATTCTCTTAAACAGGCTTTGCGGGGAAAGGATATCTTCAATTTAGAAGAAGTGGAGTGTGCCATTTTAGAGATAAATGGCTCCCTCTCTGTATTAAAAAAAACACAATACCAAAATACCACCAAGCAGGATATAGCTTTAGTGGCCTCAGCTGGAACTGTACCGATAGAGATGATCTATGATGGGAAGATCTTATACGAAAATTTATCCAAACAAACCTACGATGATGAATGGTTAATGGCTGAGCTCAAAAAAAGAAACCTTTCTGTTTTTGACATTTCTTATGCTGTCGTAGGAACAAAAGGGAATTTGTATATTGATTTGATTAAGGATCAATCAAGGGAATAATCCATTGCCTTTCAGCGGGAATCATGATCAATTGTCGTTAAATATATCGCATTCGCGTAATTGGATGGCAGGAATAATAAAAGTGGTTTTTCCAGAAGAAAAAACCACTTTTTCACGACTATGGTGATTAACTCTTTTCAATCACGTTTATCAATTCCCTTAAATAATCCGGTAGATCAGGTGGACGCCTGCTTGATACAAGGTTACCATCTACGACGACGGGCTTATCTATCCAAGTCGCCCCTGCATTTTCCATATCATCTTTAATGCCCGGTGTACTCGTTACATTCTTCCCTTGTAAAATTTTAGCGGAGATCAATACCCAACCAGCATGACAAATTTGCCCGATGGTTTTTTTATTTTCTTCCATGCTTTGGATAAGTGATATCACTTCAGGAAACCGGCGAATTTTGTCAGGTGCCCATCCCCCCGGTACAAGTATGGCATCATATTCTTCAGCTTTAATACTGCCATACTCATACTCAGATATAGCTGGCACACCATATTTTCCTATATATGTTTCATTTGCCTTTTCTCCAGCGAGGTGAACAATCGCTCCTTCTTCTTTTAATCGTAAAATCGGATACCAGAGCTCTAAATCCTCAAATTCATGGTGCACAAGACTGATTACTTTCTTTCCTGCCAATCTCATGAAAATCTCTCCTTTTTTCGTTCTATTCCATTACTTCCCTTTATCTACTGCCTGTACACTTTACATGCGTTAACCGATGCATCAATATTTGTCTAAAAATCAACCTTCACCAAGTATAACCCAGCTGCCTCCGCCATAGGGCCCGTTTGGATTCTTTCTTTTGACTCTAAAATGCTTGGTATATTTCCAGCATCTATTTCACCCAACCCAACTTCTATCAACGTCCCGACAATCTTTCTAACCATATTATAAAGAAATCCATCGCCTCGAACTGTAATTTGGATGAATCCGGCATCTTCTTCTATATCTATGGAATATATTTCACGCACCATGGATTTTTTCTTAGACTTTGCATTTGAATAAGCCGTGAAATCATGTACACCTATAAAATGTTGACATGCTTTTTTCATTCTTGTGATATCCAGCTTTTTCTCTACATGCATACTGTATTTGCGCATGAAAGGATTTGTATATGGCTCGTTCCAGATCTTATACAAATAGGTTTTATCCTTAGCATTATAACGGGCATGAAAACGATCAGGAACTAGCCTGACCTCGACAATGCTGATGTCTCTTGGTAAATACCTATTCAAATAATTCATGATTTCAGCTTCAGTCAGATTTTCCCCAATCTTAAAATTGGCGATTTGAGCAAGGGCATGTACACCGGCATCCGTTCTGCTGCATCCGATGATCTCGATTTTCTCCCCCGCCATTTCCGTTAATACATTTTCTATTTTCCCTTGAATCGTATCATCACTATTACCGAGTCGTTGCCAGCCTTTATAGCGCCCGCCATCGTATTGAATGGTCAATTTATAATTGTTCATTGCTTCCTCCTTATTTTATTACTGTATAGTCAACTAAACAGAAAATTCTTGATAAAATACAAGCCCCCATACAACTCCTGCTGTATGAGGGAACAGATGGTCTTGTCTTAGAAACACATTTAAATTGTTAAGGTTTTGTATCATCATGCAATGAGTTTTGTCCCTTTATCCCCTTACTTCCACAAGTCTGCAGTGAATGCAGTAAAGGAGCACCCACCGCTTACAGGCCCTGATTTATGTAAAGATCATACATCTTATCTATGCCACTCGATAGTAAATCCCAACAATCAAAGTGAAATGCACTTCTGCATAGTTTATCAAAGTGGGTAACGTCATGCAACGAACGATTCAACATCACGCGCAGTTTCTGTACAACTTTGTGCAATGCATAAACACACAGGAATATAAATGGAAATGAAAAATTAAAAAAGCCCCAGCCCCCTGTTATATCAAGGATTTGAGCCTTTGGCAGTTGATGACCTGTGAGAGATTCGAACCCACGACCCCAACCCTATCAATTTGTTTCATATAATAGACCGGTAATTTGTTTTAAATAAATGTAAAAAAATTGATATTCCAAGGTTTCTTGATATCAAATCAGTTAAAGAAATAAGGCTCAAAAAAATAATTGTGTTAGCACATGTGTGAGCAGATGGTGAGCAGGTGGCCTGCTACAAATTATCATGGTGACTAATCGTTTCATTTTCTTTCACTGACCAGTTAGGGAACAGGAGCTTCAATTTATTAATTGCTCAAATGACAACAATTGTATTTGAACTATAACGTAAATTACCTTTTCAAAAACCAAAGCAGTTGTATTTTATTTTCCTATGGAAACCTCAAAACAAAAAGACTTACCTTAAAGGTAAGCCTTTTATGGAATCATTACTTGATAAATCCATTGAGAAATTGATATAACTCTTCTAATTCACTTTCTTTTGCCACAATACAGTTAGGGTATTGTTTTATCTCTGCCACGCTGGATAATTTAAAATCATTAGGAGTAGGGAGTCCAAAAGCACAAATCATTAAATAGTCAGCAAAGTGAATTAACCCAGTCACTGCTGACGTTTTTATGGTCATTTGCCCCATTGCTCGCCCTGCAAGCAAACCCTTCATTGCACTTTTTCCACCTGTTCTTTCTATTACTATTCTACTTTCATCTATTATTACTTTTGTTCCTGATTTCAACTCAAAAGTTTTCATCTTCTCAACCTCCTACTTGTCCTTTTATATTACAACATCTTTGTATGGAAATGGCTTATATATGTCATTTTATTGAAAATGATCTTCAACTAACCTGCCCAGATTTTTGAATAGGCTGTTTTCGCATACTTTGTTGCTATTTACCAAGTAAAGCGGTGTGGTTGATTTCCCTCTTCCTAACGCTACAATGTATATGATCGTATTAACAGAAACCGTCAATGTTATGCGTATAGATTTGGATGCTTGCAAGAAATTGCTATCGATTAAATTCTTCAAGTTTGGTTGGTAAAAACATCGTAATTATGGTCTGCTGTATAAAAATTACTGCTATAAACAAATTTGAATGAACAGGTCATAATACTTATCTACGCAATCGTTTTCTGTAGCCCACTTAAAACAATAATTCTCTTTCCTCTTTATCTAGTATTTGTTGTTCATAAAACCTTTCTTCAGAAGTATGTTCAGTCCAGTGTATGTCTTTAGTCAAGTAATCGATATGCTTTTCCATGTTTTCTCTTAAAAATTGAGCACAACTTTGAACGTGATTTTCTCCCTTGTTTATTCATCAAGCTTGCTAAGACAACTCCTCTTTCTCTGCGTCTTGTATTATTGGATATCAGTTTAATCAATCAAAAGTCAGCTCCAGAGAGATTCTTCAAGGAGGAGGCTTCTTTTTCTTGTTTTAATTTAAAATCGGGTCTCCATTTTCTTAGAGTACATTATTTTATTAGCATTTTATCTAATTCACGAACTTTATCATATGACTCCAATAGTTGTTCAGGTACAAATGTTCTCCCATAATCCCAAGCATTAGTTTCTATTTCAGATTTTAGCTTTTCTTTTTCTTCTTCGTGACCATACATTAAAATCCTTAAATCATGTTTGTTTTTCTTAAAATCTAAATAATAACCAATCATACGATAAAGAATAATTTTAACAAAGTCTTCCTCTGTCTCTTTAATTCTAATTTTCCCTTTATAACCGTTAACTTGAAGGTAATTGAATTTTATAGTATTGGTCGATACGTTATAACTCATAGGAGCGCTTAGACTATTGTCAAATTCATGAATAATATCCAAATTGTTCTCGTTTAATGTGTTATTAATTATCTTTTCGATATCGCTTATATAAAGCATTTAACTATCACTTCCCTTTTAAAGACTTACTTCATTCTAGTAGTAGATTAAATTCTTCTTCCTTTATCAATATAATAAACTGTAGAGATATTAAAATCACACAGTTAAAAATTTCCGTGCATGGTATTTGGCAGTAAAGGTAACCCAACACATTATAGTAAAGTGGATTTTTCCGAAGAACATGATTATGTACCTG
>NZ_JBHVQU010000115.1:0-12483 GCF_042886655.1 Peribacillus sp. NPDC058002
GTTCTAGTGGGTTCGATTCCCACCCCGAAATTTTTTGATGAGCGACTTAAAAAATTTCGAGGGTGGGCAGCGACTACGCATAAGAACTGCCCTCAAACGGAGGGACGGAAATGTTAAAAAAGAGAGATTTCACAGATTGTTTTTCTCTTTATGAACAAATGACGCATCCAGATGTCTTCCCTTTCGTGCGCCAAAAGGTAGATTCATATGAAGAATATGTTTTCATTACTAAGCAAACGATCGAAGCCGAAGATGCTGGGCAACTCATATCACGAACAATCTTGGATGAATGGGAAAATCCCATCGGTTGTATTTCTTTATACGATATTGAAAATGGTGCAGGTTTCTTAGGCACATGGCTCGGCAAGCCTTATCATGGAAAAGGGTATAATGCCATTGCAAAAGACGCTTTCTTTAAAGAGCTTTTTTTCGAGCTCGGTTTGGAAACGGTCTTCATGCGTATCCGCAAAAAAAATATCCGCTCTATAAAAGCCGCAGAAAAGCTTCCCTATGCCGTCAATGCCAACGAAACAAGAAAATCCCTTTATGATCAAATCAATCATGAAGGAGATATATACGATTTGTATGAAATCCCTAAAGATTTATACACCCTTCATATCCTTAGACAGCATGATGATGACGAACAACAGTTACTTGAAGCATAGAGCGATGAATATTTCAACATGGCTTTGCTTTTCTTTTCATATAATGGCCGGAGCTTCCAAACCTGGAAAGCTCTTTTTTCCATTTTCACAGGATGTTTAAGATCGATTGCTGCAAATCCCTATTCTTTTTAGTGATATTTTTTTATAATGAATACAATTGACCAATTCAACAATATATTCAAAGCATCATTGAAAGGACTTAATCATGAAAAAAACATTTGCTTTTATCGTGCAGCTCATCTTCCTGCTCATCATTTGCAAGCTCGGCTATTATTTAGCCCATGTACTTCATTTACCCATACCAGGCAACGTCATCGGCATGATTCTATTATTCGGTTTATTACAGACGAAGGTAATAAAAGTAGAATGGATTGAACTTACTTCAGGATTTTTGGTAAAGCACTTAGCCTTTTTCTTCATTCCCATTTCAATCAGTTTAATGACCATGGGATGGCTTTTCATTGAATTCGGTTTGCCATTGGCACTGACATTGGGAGTCAGCCTGGTTTTTGGATTCATCGTTTCGGCTTGGACCGTCCAGAAGCTATCCCATAGAGAAGAGGTTAAGCAGCATGACAGAGCTCATCACAACTTATAGCATCTTGATAACCATCCTTGCCTATTTCATTGGAAGGAAAATATATGCTAAACATCCATCACCTTTTACGACACCCGTATTTTTCAGTACGATTACAATTATTCTCGTACTGCTGATCAGCGGATTGGACTTCGAAGATTATTCACCAGGGAAGGACATCATCACCTACTTCCTGGGACCAGCAACCGTTGCTTTGGCCGTACCACTTTATAAAAATAGAAAAATAATCGTTAAATATGCAATGCCGGCAATTAGCGGCATGGTTTTTGGTCTTCTGGTCACATTGTTCATTGCCTTTGCCATCGCTAAAGCATTTTCACTTCCGCAAATCATGCTCCAAGGATTGGCGGTTAAATCCATTACAGTGCCCATCGCTGTTGAAATCACCGAACTTTATGGCGGTAATTCCAATATATCAGCAGCCTTCGTCATTTTGGCTGGGGTACTGGGTACGATGATCGCTCCAAAAATGATGGATAAACTAAACATTACGATGCCCTTCGCACGCGGTATCGCTTATGGTACGATCGCCCATGGGCTCGGAACGGCTCAAGCTGCCCAGGAAAGTGAGTTTACCGGGGCTGTCGCAGGTGCGGCAATGGCTATCGCAGGTATCCTTATTTCCTGTTTCTTTCCTTTTATAAGTAATTTCCTATAAGAAGAACCGCAGCGTCAACGACGTTGCGGTTCTTCTTTATGATTTATTTTTTTTGCAGATCGTCGTATAGACGCCTTAGAAGATAGGTTTTATACAGCTCCAGCTTTTTTTTCTCAATTGGATGATAGCTAATCCCTGCGGCTTTCAGCTGCTGAATGAACCACCCTTTGGAATATACATAAGCCATTCTACCCCCTCCTCTGTTCGAAAAAGATATGCTACATAGAGGGGATTGATACTTATTTTTTTGCACCCATTACTTTAAGTAATAATTCATACATTTCAGCTGCCGTTTTGAATGGGCGTTTTTGACGCATTTTCTCCTGATATTCATCCGATTGTTTCACTAAATCCGCTAATGTAGCATTAAAAATCCGGTCATTTAGCTCTTCTTCTTCGATGACTTTACAAAAACCCTGTTTTTCAAAGCTTGACGCATTCAGGATTTGATCTCCACGGGATGCATTGGCACTTAGAGGGATAAGCAACATCGGCTTTTGCAAAGCAAGGAATTCAAAAATTGAATTTGAACCTGCCCTTGACACAACGACATCAGCAGCCGCCAAAAGATCGAATAATTCTTCATGTACGAATTCAAAAGGCGTATATCCCCTTTGTTTCAATTCCGTTTTCACATTTCCCTTCCCGCAAATGTGAATAATCTGATAATCCTTTAATAAGGCATCAAGGTTATCTGTAATCAGATTATTGATTTTAACGGCCCCAAGGCTTCCTCCCATAACGAGCAATACCGGTTTGTTATTCGTGAATCCACAAAATGTCTTTCCAGCAGAAGCGTTTCCAGTAAAAATCCCATCGCGCAATACAGCGCCAAGATACATGGCCTTCTCTTTAGGAAGATCTTTTTCCGTTTCCTGGAAAGTGGTGAAGATTTTAGATGCAAGCGGCATGGCAATCTTATTAGCCAGACCAGGCGTATAATCCGATTCATGTATCGCGATCGGTATTCTCAGCATCCTGCCTGCCAAAACGACTGGAACCGAAACGAATCCACCTTTAGAAAAAATGAAATCCGGCTTGGTCTTTTTTAATATTTTTCGTGCATCAAAAATCCCTTTTATGACCCGGAAAGGATCTTTCATATTTTCAACAGATAGATAACGCCGAAATTTTCCAACGGAAATCGTTTCATAACGGACCTCGGGAAATTCCGTTTCGATGATATTTTTTTCAATGCCTTTTTTTGATCCAATATAAGTAACATCCCAATCATGCTTTAAAAATTCCGGGATGATTGCTGCATTAACAGATACATGACCGGCAGAACCGCCTCCGGTAAATACTATTTTCTTAGTCAATATTTCCACCTTCCAAACTTAAAAAATCACTTTGCATCCATATTACCATATATCCTTGCCATTAATAACTTGAAAAAGTATTCAGTGAATCGCTAAATCCCAATGATGAATGTAATCATCGATTATTTTTCCTTTTTCAGCATGAATATATTATAATCTTAGTATTCTACAATACTACAAGATACATTGGAGGAGTAATACATTGCAAGAAGTTTCTGAATCACTCGATCAATTTGATGGAATCGAAGCCTGGACCAAATTAGGAATTTCCATTGGCATTTTTCTAATTTTCCTTTTGCTTCGAAAAGTATTTACTACATATATATTCAAGTTCTTTCTACGACTTGCAGAAAAACGCAAAGTAGAATTTGCCGCCAACTTAATGCTCGCTATAGAACAACCGGTAAGATTGCTTATCGTTTTGATTGGTATCATTATATCCATGCACTATTTTCCGATCGACTCACCTTCGGTTGAATTCAGATCGAAAATATATAGATCGTTTTTTGTTTTCTTATTCTTTTGGACGATTTTTAATATCAGTTCGAGCTTTACTATATTATTTCCGAAATTGGTAAGTAAATTCGGACTTGAAGTCGATCAAATCGTCATGCCGTTCTTTACGAAAATCATAAAATTAATCATCATTGCTTTTGGTGCCTCCATCATTGCGGAAGAATGGGGATTTAATGTCGATGGATTTGTTGCAGGGCTTGGTTTGGGTGGTTTGGCTTTCGCTCTTGCCGCTAAAGATACCGTCAGCAATTTCTTTGGGGGTATCGTCATCGTTACCGAAAAACCTTTTACCATAGGAGATTGGGTCAAAACTCCCAGTGTGGAGGGAACCATCGAAGACATCACATTCCGAAGCACCAAAGTTCGGACTTTTGCCCAAGCTTTAGTTACAGTCCCAAATGCCACCCTTTCGAATGAACCGATCATCAACTGGTCCAAGATGGGCAAAAGACAGATTGCCTTTCATTTGGGCGTAAATGTCACGACACCAAAAGAAAAATTGGAAAATGTCATTAGGGAAATTGAAAAAATGCTCATTGATCATCCTGAAGTACATCCTGAAACGATTTTGGTTAAATTTGATGAGTTCAGTCATTCCGGTTTCAACCTTTACCTTTATTTCTTCACGAATGCGACGGACTTTGGGGGATATTTATCAATCAAAGAAGATGTGAACTTTAAAATAATGGAGATATTGGATCAGGAAGATGTACAAATTGCCATTCCTTCACAGGCATTCATTCTTCAAAAAGACTCAAATTTTGAAGCCATGAATGATTTTGAATCCATGCGCGACTGACAAAAGGACTTGCCCAATACGGCAAGTCTTTTTTAGCCTCTAATAAAAACTCTTAAAACATCACATGCTTATGTGATATAATTCTTTCATTGTGTTGAAAATTCCAAATATTGATATTGAGGTACTTTGATGAATCAGACTTATACTAAATCCCAAAAGATCCGCTTGTTATTTTATATATTGATACCTATCCTGATCACCCAAATCAGCATGTATGCCATGACTTTTTTTGATGTGATGATGTCGGGACAATACAGCACCCAGGACGTTGCTGGCGTCTCCATCGGCAGTTCGCTATGGACACCAGTGTACACGGGGCTGAGCGGGATATTGATTGCCTTGACGCCAGTGGTTTCGCAGCTGGTAGGTTCCAGGCAGTCTAAATCCGTTTCCTATTCCGTGATGCAGGCCATTTATTTAGCTGTAACTTTAGCCTTGATCATTTTAGTCATTGGGGCGTTTTCTTTGAACCCCATATTGAGTGCCATGGACCTTGAAGATGGTGTTCATATGGTGGCCCATGATTACTTGATCGCCCTTTCACTCGGCATCCTTCCTTTATTCGTTTATAATGCGTTGAGAGCTTTCATCGATGCTCTGGGACAGACTAGGATTTCCATGATCATCACCTTATGTGCACTCCCGGTAAACGTCCTTTTTAATTACCTGTTAATATACGGGAAGTTTGGATTCCCTGAACTTGGCGGTGTCGGTTCCGGTTACGCCACTGCCATTACGTATTGGTTAATTGCCCTTGTGGCCATCCTTGTTGTGATAAAAATCAACCCATTTTCGACATATGATGTTTTCAGTGAATTTTTCCGGGTTTCCTGGAAAGAATGGAAGGCCTTATTATTGATCGGGGTACCCATTGGACTGGCAATCTTTTTTGAAACCAGCATTTTCTCGGCCGTCACCCTTTTAATGAGTAAGTATGACACCGTGACAATTGCATCGCATCAGATCGCCATGAATTTTGCGTCACTGCTTTATATGATCCCGCTAAGTATATCCATGGCATTGACGATCGTCATTGGATTTGAAATTGGAGCAGCCCGTTATAAAGACGCCAAAGAGTATAGCTGGATTGGCATTTCGATGGCATTGACGATGTCGCTCGTTTTGTCGACCATCCTATTCCTCTTCCGCGAACCTGTGGCCGCTTTATACACCAAAGACCATGAGGTAATGATGCTGACTTCACATTTCTTGATATATGCCATCTTCTTTCAGATATCGGATGCCCTGCAGGCACCTATTCAGGGTATTTTGCGTGGATATAAAGATGTAAATGTCACATTTGCGATGTCACTTGTCTCCTACTGGATTCTCGGACTTCCCATTGGCTATTTCTTTGCAAAGTATACGGATATGGGAGCCTTTGGGTACTGGATCGGCTTAATTTCCGGCTTGGCTCTCGGAGCTATAGGCTTGGCAGCTCGCCTACGGTTCATACAGCAAGTCAAATATAAAAAAATGACGTAAAAAAAGGTGGAGCTGGATAATTCCGGCCCCACCCTTTTTCATTCTGAATTAAACTCCTAAACCACTAGGCTTTATATATTTTCCCAAGAACATCCTTACCGCCTGTTACCGGTATGATGCTGCCGGTAATGAAATCTGATTTTTCATCACAAAGGAACGTGATGACCCTCGCTATATCTTCCCCTGTTCCCGGTCTGCCGACTGGAACCGTATCATCCTTTTCTTCTCTCGCGACCCTAATTTCCTCCTCTTTCCAGTCACCTACGATATCACCGGGACAGACCATATTCACGGTGATGCCATGTGTAGCTTCTTCGGCAGCTAAAGTTCTTGTCAAGGAGGTCAAGCCGCTCTTGGCAGCAGCAAAAACAGAACGATAGATCCAACCTGGTGCTGTTTCACACCGTTCAAACCCCAATGTAATGACTCTACCCCAGTTTCTACTGCGCATTTGTGGAATAAGCTCTTTCGCAAAATAGAAAAAACCATTTAAATTCCCATCCATGATGTATTTCCATTCATCACTGCCATATTCAGTCATGGGCTTACGGTCATGCATATATGGCCCTGCATTATGAATGAAAATATCAACATGGCCAAATGACTCCGAAATCTTTTGCAAAATATTCAGGCAATCCTCCTCACTCGACGAGTCACCTTGAATCGCAATTGCCTTAACATGGTACCTTTCCTGTAATTCATCCACTAATGCTAAAGCTGCCTTTTTACTTTTTCGATAAGTAATGATAATGGACATTCCATTATCCGCGAGTGAAAGTGCCATCCTTTTGCCGATTCCCGTTGCTCCACCAGTAATAAAAGCTACTTTGTCATCCACAGGCTTTACCCTCTTTATCTAATGGATTTTACTTAATTATACATAAGTTTATTCCATTTTCGATAATTTAGTAATTATAAAAAAGAACCTATGGGCTTTAACTGCATAAAATATAACAAATAAACCTGTCAGACCAAAAGCAGGAGAGAGGAATCCATTATGTTTCCCTGGAATTCACTTTTTTCTTTTAAGAATAACTCGAACCAGAAGGAATTCATGAAAAATATGCAGCAAAGTGATGTACAATCGTTCATCGAAAAAGTATTTTCACAAGTCATCCCTGACAATATGCAAGGTATGATGAACCAAAATGATGGCAGCTCACAAGTAAATGGCGGCTCACAAGTAAATGCCAGATCTGAACTTCCTTTACATGCAGAAGTATTTGAAACCCACTTATATGTCTTTGTAAGAATTCCCATAGAAGATGAATCTTGGCTAAAAAAAATGAAACTTTACCATACATCTAACCAATCCATCATCGAGGGAGTTCCTGAAGAGTCGGATCGGCATGTCATTACACTCCCCGCACTTGTTAAGAAAAAAGGGGCATCGGCCCAATATAAAGAATCAACATTGGAAATACGTCTTCAGAAAAGTTTCAATACCCAGTATTCAGAAATCGATGTATCCGAGATATAAGCTGCTACACACCAGGGCCTCGCTGATAATAAAGTGCGGTTCCTGTTATTTTCTTGGTCCCACCCTTTTTTAGATTTCGATGTATTTTATTTCATGGAATGGAATGATCCATTCCCGCAAAAAAAAGAGCACCCCATGTCAATGGGATGCTCTTTTCTATTAATCTATTATTTTCCGATGAATTGTTGAGTCCAGTAGTTACCAGATTCTACATAACCTACTCCGATATGAGTAAAGCTAGGGTTCATGATGTTTTCACGGTGTCCTTGGCTATTCATCCAAGCTTGTACAACTTCTTCAGGTGTTTGTTGGCCTTGTGCGATGTTTTCGCCAGCTGTTGTATAGCTGATTCCGAATTGTTTCATCATATCGAATGGTGAGCCGTAAGTAGGGCTATTGTGATCAAAGTAGTTTTTATCTTTCATGTCTTGAGACTTAATACGTGCAACTTTGCTCAACTCAGTGTCGATTTTAAGAGCTGCCAAACCTTGTTTTTCACGTTCTGCATTTGTTAATTTAACAACTTGTTGTTCAAAGGCACTTAATTCAGAGCTTGTCTCTTGTTTTTCATCAGTTGATTTATTAGGTGTAACTGGTTTTGCTTCAGGTTTTGCTTGGTTCGTTGTTCCAGCTTCTTGCTGAACTGGTTTTTGAGCTGGCGTTTGAACTGGCGTTTGAGCTGGCATTTGTTGTGCCTGCGCTGCAGGTAAAGTGATATTGTATTTAGCTAGGTATTGGTTAAGGGCTTTTTGCATATCCTCTTTATTAGTAGATTTAAAAGTTACTTGTTTCACAGTATCACAGTTGGCTGCTTCAGCTTGGTTAGCTCCTACTCCTGTGAATATAATAGCTGCAGCCGCTGCTGCTGACATAAACATTTTCTTTTTCATTCGTAATTCCTCCTGTGATGTTCATTTTTTGTTGTGCTTTGCTTCTGGAATCATCATAACATGCGTTTTTTGTAATAAAGGCTCCATCAATTTCCAACAAATTCACAGGAAGGGAATGAAAATATATTTATGATTCAAGTTTCAGAGAACTCTTGCAAAAACGCTTTAACTATCTATGTTTCTGCCAGTAGTATAAATACTCATATTTTCTCATTTATTTCTTGTCAATGGTAGTTACATAGAACCATTTCCATTGAATACTAATAAATTTTATTTGACATATCCTTTCCTGCCTGCTTTTTATGACTTTCTTTACTTTTATGTTACAAATTTTTCGGTTTAACTTCGACATTTCGTCATTTCCCCCTATTGTCTTGAACATTTTTCCAAACAAAAAAAACAATCCGGTTTTAAACCCGGATTGTCTTGATTTCGATCGTACATTCTTCATTTCATTTCTTCATCATTCATCTCGTCCATTTCCTTTTTTTCGCCATTTTGTTCAGGAGTGCTTGGTTTTCCTATTACGAATTCTTTCTTTGGCATGTTGTGCATATCCCTTGCCGTTACATGGGCATATACATAGTAGGTTCCTTCTTCATCAAAATTCTGTTCCAATTCATATATGCCGTTCCCTTTATGTTTCACTGCGATTTTTTCATGATTTTCGCTATTCGCAAGCCAAATTTCAAAACTGACATCATCCGCATCTGTCACGGCTTCGTCCCCATATGTTACTTTTGCCTGAAATTTCACAGGCTCATTCACTTTACCCTGAATTGGATCGACAGCTAAATCGACATTTAACAGTTTCGGAATTTCCTCTTCCTTGCTGCATCCAGCCAAAAAAATTAACGCCATGCAAAATAACATGATTTTTTTCATTTTTGAACGTATCCCCTTTTTATGAATTCCATTCTTCTTTTATAATCGGTAGGATGACCCTGACTATTGTTCCCCTTTTTTCCTTGCTTTCTATTTCGATTTTACCATTTTGTAATTCCACCAATTTTTTGACAATGGACAGTCCAAGCCCTGACCCGCCATCAAAACGGCTGCGTGCTTTGTTCACTCGGTAAAAACGATTCATGATATATGGCAGATCGGCTTCCGGAATCCCGTTACCCGTATCAGTAACCAGCAGTTCGCAATCATCTTTATGCTGAATTAGGGCAATATGGATCGCCCCTCCGGAATCCGTGTACTGAATGGCATTATCAATAATGTTATGCAGGATCTGTTCCATCCTTCCTTCATCCCCCAAAATAATCGGGTCTGGATCCAGATCTAGCTGCAAGCCCAAATGCTTTTCTTTTATTATCGGTTCATATTTCACTAGTACATCTTCAATGAATTGCGCATAGGCAATTGGGGTTTTATTTAACAAGAATGGATCACTTTCCATTTTTGATAAGTCCATCAGATCTCCGACAAGCCGCTGCAGCCTAAGAGCCTCCCTTGAAATGAGTTGAAGGTATTTCCGTTGCTCTTCATCATTTTTCACGACACCATCCAATATAGCCTGCGTGTAGCCCTTTACGTAACTAAGCGGGGTTCTGAGTTCATGTGCAACATTTTCTAGAAATTCCTTTTTTCTTTCTTCTTCCATTTGGATGGAATTGGCCATATCATTAAAGGCCATTGCCAGTTTCCCTATTTCATCCTGACTCCTTACCTCGACCTGTATGTCATAATTCCCCTCTGAGACACGATGGGCTGCAGTCTCGATTTCCTTAATCGGACTGACTAGCTTTTTCAACCATTTCGTAGTAAACAAAATCGCGACAATCAAAAATAATAGAACTGCCGCCAACCATTTTGCGGCAAATTCCTTAAGTAAGACCGTAATGGAATCTACAGGAATATATGTATAGATGATACCTTCGAGCCGATTTTCGTCAATCAGTGGTATGATCGCCGCTACGATGTTCTTTTCAAACCTTTTCTCATATCCCTCTTTTTCAACTGCTTTTCCATCTAAAAGCATTTGCCGTTCTTCTTCAGAAATAAGGGTGTCATAATTGATTTCAAAAGGCAGACAGGCACTCAATTCCCTGGGATTGTTGACGACAAAGATCTCGCTGTCATTCTTACTGTTAAACCATTCAACTTTTTCCTTGAAATCTTCGCTGATTTCACCGCCGGAGTAATCTGCCCCTAGCAATGACGCTTCATTGACTAAATCCGTTTTAAGCTTCTCCACATATAGATTTTTATAATAATATTGAGAAAGTGAATAAGCGAACAGCACGGATAGGATGATGGCGGTGATGATGGTGAGCCATAATTTAAAAGAGAGGGTCCGCCATTTATTGATCATTTCTTTTCCTCTATCTTATAACCGATTCCCCAGACGGTTTGAATGTAATCGGCCGCTCGTAATTTCATTCGTAACGTTTTGATATGGGTATCCACTGTACGTAAAGATCCTCCATACTCCCCGCTCCATACATTTTCAAGCAGTTGTTCACGACTGAGTGCCTGGCTTTTATGACGCATGAGGAACAACAGCAATTCGAATTCCTTCAATGTTAAATTGATTGGCTTACCTTCGACCAAAACCGTTCTGGATTGTAAGTTCAAGCTAATTTTACCGAACCGGACATGGTTTTGACTCTCTTCATTCAATGATAATTTCCCTGTCCTTCGCAATACAGCTTCGACCCTTGCGACCAATTCTCCTGGATTGAACGGTTTGACGATATAATCGTCGCCGCCAAGCTTCAGCCCTTTCACCTTATCCCATTCTTCACCTTTCGCACTGACAAATATCACAGGGATTTCCCAATTTTCTCGGATTTCTTCACAAACGGAGAAACCATCCATACCTGGCATCATGATATCCAATAGGATTAAATCAACTTCCTCTGTTTCAACCATACTAATAGCTTCTTTTCCATTCGCAGCTTGAAGGCATCGATAACCTGAGTTCAGCAAATACATTTCAACTAGATTTCGCATATCCTCCTCATCATCCACGACTAAAATGGTGTAAACATGCATGTCATCTACTCCCTCAACATCAATTGGAACGGACCTTCGCCGACTTTGATCGTTTTTTTAACATCGACTGTTTCAGCATCCATTACATACACTTCATCACTATCATAACCCGCCACGATCACATCTTCGTTGAAGTTCGCCATTTCAAAGGGGTTAACGCCGACCACTTTGCTTTTCACTACTTCATATTGATCATTCAATTTATATAAAGAGCTTGTACCATGACTAAGGACAAATATGCCTTCAGCATTCTCAAGGAACTTTATCGGCATGGTTGGAGCCTTCAGCTTATTCTTCAACTCTCCCGTTTTTGCCGAATAAATATATAGATCTTCTTCCACTTTGTCCCCATCACCGTGTCCTCCGATCCATATTTCATCCTTTTCTTCCCTTAACAATGTGCCTGTGCTGGAACTATGTACAGGAAATTCAAAATCGACCTTTTTCGTTTCAAGGTTTATCACAGAACATTTGGTATCACCAAAATTAATAACATACAAACGATTCTCTTGCACTCCTTGAAGAACGGTCAGGGGGCTTTTACCAACCTTGACAATATCCTGTTTCTCTCCATCTGTATTTAAAAAATAAATGGATTGATTCGATTGGTTGACTGCCACGATGCTTTTTCCATCACGTAATAACTGCATATTAACGATCCCTTTGCCAATTTCCCAACTGTTTATCAATTTTCCTGCTGATAAAGAGTACACTTGGACTTTCTCCATCTCTTTTCCATAAAGCAGGATAGTATCTTTGTCTGCCAGGAGCAGGGCTCCGGTAAATGGTTCTGAAATATCCCATTTTGCAAATGGATGATAGTTTTCATCTATGAAAGTCAGTGAGGTATCCTTGATATTGACAGTCGCCAGGAAAGATTCATTTTTATTGATTTTAGTATATGCATTACCGCTATTACACCCAGTAAGCAGTACGATGGCAAGAAAAAACCCAATGCCCCACTTCATATTCTAAGCTCCTTATTCATTAAATATCTATTTTTTAGGCTGTTTTCGCATACTTTGTTGCTATTTACCAAGGAAAGCGGTGTGGTTGATTTCCCCTCCAGA
>NZ_JBHVQU010000116.1:0-9283 GCF_042886655.1 Peribacillus sp. NPDC058002
GATGTGAAGGCTATATCTTTTACCGGTTCGAATCAAGTAGGTCAGCAAATTCAAAAACAAGCGATTGAACATGGGAAGAAAGTGCAAACAGAAATGGGAGGGAAAAACCCGCTCGTCGTACTAGCTGATGCTGATCTAGAAAAAGCAGTGGAAATTGCTGTAGGCGGAGCCTTTAAGTCCACAGGGCAAAAATGCACAGCCACTAGCAGGGTGATTGTCGAAGAAGGAATATATGAAGCATTCCGTGACCGTCTTGTCGCCCGGACGAAAGAATTAAAAGTGGGAGACCCGCTCAACGAAGAAACATATATTGGTCCCGCTGTATCTAAATCACAACGCGATGGCGTGCTTGAAATGATTGATACTGGGAAATCAGAAGCAACGCTATTGTGTGGAGGAGAGATTCCGACTGAAGAGGAATTGGCGAACGGATATTATGTCCGACCGGCTATCTTTGAAAATGTTGCTCAGGATGCCCGCATAGCACGTGAAGAAATCTTTGGACCAGTCATTGCACTTTTCAAGGCAGGAAATTATGAGGAAGCAGTTAAGATGGCAAATGATACAGAGTATGGATTGAGCGCAGCGATTTGTACCAATAATTTAACGGCGGCTCAAAGGTTTATTGAAGATGTCGAAGTGGGTCTTGTCCATGTCAATTCGGAAACAGCAGGAACCGAACCGCAAATGCCATTTGGCGGATGTAAAAATTCAAGTGCAGGCAGCCGTGAACAAGGGAAGAGTGCCGTTGAATTCTATACTGAAGTTAAGACAGTCTATATGGATAGAATATAACAACATATTAAACCGTTCGTTTTTCAAACTTTTAAATTAGAACATAATTCAGGAGGGATTTTCAATATGTCCACTAAAGAAAATGTACAATTCAGCCCTACACTCCCTTATTCACGGTATGTCGATCCAGAGGTATTCAATGAAGAACGGAAAAAAATTTTTAGAAAGAGCTGGATATTAGCAGGACATGCAAGCCAAGTTGAAAAAGTGGGCGATTTCATGACATTGGATATCGCCGGGGAGCCTATTATCGTTTCTCACGGTACCGATGGTGAACTGCGTGCTTTCTATAATATTTGCCCTCATCGCGGAATGAAAGTAGAAAACTCCGATAAAGGAAATAAAAAAGTTTTACAATGCGGATATCATGGATGGACGTTCAAATTAGATGGAAGTGTATATAGAGCTCCTAATTTTAAAACGAATGAATTGGGCATACACAGCTGTATGAAATCCATACGCTTAGAAGTTCAGAATGCTATGATTTTTGTCAATCTAGACAAAAATGCACCTTCCATGGCAGAAGCATATCAGGAATTTTTAGAGGAAATGAAAGAGTATCCCTTCTTTGATTCACTGAATCTAGTTAGGGAAACTCGCCGTGTAGTTAAAGCTAATTGGAAAGCTGTTGTTGACAATTACCTTGAATGTGATCATTGTTCCATTGCCCATCCTGGCTTTGCGAAATCTTTTGATTTATCAAACTTTTGCACAACGACACACGACAAATTCACCTATCAATATATGACGGTAAGCAAGAATGGTGAGGGTGACCAAGCACGTTTTTATTGGGTTTGGCCAAATATGATGATTAACGTTTATCCAGGAGATGGGAATGTGAATACCATTCAAGTAATTCCTGTTGATTCTGAGACGTCGTTAGGTATTTATCGTGATTATGCCCTCGATGAAAAAACAACAATAGAAAAAGAAGAATATTTTAAATTTGTTGATCAAGTACGGCAGGAAGATTTTGAACTGGTGGAAAAATTGCAAAAAGGATTAAGTTCCGAGGCATTTACAAATGGTATCTTTTCTCCAACTGAACATGCTGCAGTTTATTTTCATGAACTTATTGATAAGAACCTCCAGAATTAACTACTGAGCTGGAAATTGGAATCCACTTAAAGAAGAATCATTCATAGTGAAGTTAAATGTATTAGCTCTTAAGCAACCAACCAGTGTGATTCGGTAATCTACCGGAGCATACTGGTTGGTTGTTTTATTTGTGATGACTTTTTTTGCTTATTTGCACAACCGATAAAGTTAGCCTTTTATTTATTCCGGGTGTGAGGATTTGTTCTTCCAATGTTGTTCTTCAGCAAGAAACTCAAAAAAAACATTCATGGCAGTAAGCGGATGCTCATTTATTCTCTTAAAGTAGTTACTTTTTCTGGCATCTGATAAATAGCCGCTTTTTTTGATTCTTTCCAACATATATTTTTGACTCATTTTCACTATTTCTCTTTGGTTGTGTTTGTTTTCTTTTAATAAAGCAAATCCTACAGCTCCCACCAATGCATAGATTCCAAGTGCGATTTTCGAGATGGGTAAAGATTCGTTCTTAAATAAAAGAAAAAAAAGATTGATGATGGAAAAGCCTATCATCACCGTCGAAAAAAAACCGTATTTCATATTTTTCTTCAACAATGGGGACAATGTTGATTGAAGTTGTTCGAGTTCGGCTTGCATGAAGGCCGGTATATTATTTATTTTGATATTCATTGTTTCCTCCTTATTATCTTGGATGAACCCAATAAGTATATGGCACTAAAAAAAATGTACCTATTTAATGAAACAGGAAAAGGAACCTGATAATATATATCTTATCGTTTGGAAACCTGTTTGTCATTTAATATACCCCATGAACTTTTTTAGGGAAAGTAAACGAAATTGATGTATGTGGGTAATGAATGAAATGCCTAATTATATGTGTTGAACTAACTCAGATAGACAGCGTTCTTGCAGTATGAGGATGCCAAATAAAGATCATTTGCCTTAATATATTAGTAATGGTATAAATGATGAATGGATTATGGTAAAATGGTCCTCAAATGGAAGTCATTTTTTCTTTTTTTCATCATTAATCGTTATGGATGGCCACCCTGCGCCTTTTTTTGTCATAAATACGTGACTATTGTGGTATTTTGTTCTTTTAAATCGAGTTTTGGAACGAATCAATATATAATTAGAAAGCGAGATATTAGATTCAAAGATTAAGGAGGGACATAGAATGATGGAATGGGCTCTGATCATTTTGTTTGCTGCAGCAGTATTACTGTTCATTTTATCGTTTATTAAAAAGGATTCTGTAAAAGTGGACAGTCAATTGGAACAGGTTGCTATCACTTTTGGAGATGAAATGAATGTATTACAGGAAAAAATCAGGAACATCGAGATAGATGCTGAAATTACGGTGCAAGAGGCAGGCGTTCTAGCAATGTCTTCCGAAACGCGGATCTTGTTGCGTGAAGTGCTCGACCTACATAAGCGAGGCTATTCATTTGAAAGCATCGCACTGAAGACAAAACAGCCGGAAGATGAAATAGAACGCATGCTTACTCCTTACATAAAAACGAAGAATGAAAGGAGAACTGTGGCCAATGACATCTAAATCAATGCGCAGCTTTGCCGGAGGCATTGTTGTTGCGGCAGGATTGTGCGGTGCAGTGTACTTCTTTGGTCCAAGTGAAGCGACCGGCACATCGGAGAAACTATCAGAAGATGAGATGAAAGAATCTCTGGTTTCTGAAGGGTATGTCATACATTCAGAAAAAGAATGGGAAGATCAGATTGCTGAAGCAAAGTCGATTAAAGATAAAGCGGAAGCTGAAAAAGAAAATGTAAAAGAACCAACAGAGAAAGTCATATACCGTACAGTTCTGAGGGTGTCTAAAGGCTCGACAAGCATCGATGTTGGTAAAACCCTTCAAAAAGCAAAAGTCATTAAGAATGCCAATGATTTTTCTAACGAGGTTGAAAAGAAAGGCAAGGCCAACGGATTACGACCTGGAACGTATGTGGTAGATAGTGCGATGACGACGGAGAAAATAATTTCCATCATATTTAAATGAACATAGAAACGACCATCGATAAGATGGTCGTTTTTGTTTGTCTACAAAAGGGTGTCAGGAATGGTTGCATCCCGAACCCTTTTCGTTTTATATGGAATGAAATCTCATTAGATTGAAGAAATTTGCGGCACTCCTGCCGAATAACTGGCTAGCCGTGACCCCGCTACATGCTTACGGCGAGTTGTTTTGGCAGGCAGTCGGCGGAAAGGGAGCGGATTTCTGAAATCAACTGGAACGTTTTTTCATGTTTTCTTTAACTTAATCTTTGTCCGCACTCCGGCCCACACTGCAATGATAAGTCCCCCAATAGTATCCGCAATTAAATCTATCATTGTATCTTTATTCCCTCCGCCTTGTAGTGTCATCCCGAATAATTGATCAGAACTGAATTCGTAGATCTCCCATATGACACCACCAAGTGCTGAGAAAGAGAGGGTAAACAAAAAGACAAACCAAGGGGATATCTCTTTGCCTGCATTTCTGTATACCAGTCGTTCATATAAAGCAATACCCGTAAAAGCTAGAAGGGAACCGCTTAGTAAATGTAATAATGTGTCCCACCACCCCAGTCCATACCAACCTAAAATAGAACCTAAAAATTGTGAACCGAATAAGAAGATTAAATAGGAAATGATAATTGGCAGGTTGAATTGAAGCTTGGTAAATAAGGCCAGTAAAAGGGGAATTGCTCCACATACCACACCGCCTATCGAAACCAGTGATTTGAAAGTTTCATCGGCTGAATAGAAAAAAATAGATAAAGCAGCCATAAAAAGGACATACACTAAACTTAATGAAATAACTAGCTTACGATTCATATGATTACCTCAACAAATTATCATAATTTTATTTTTTGTACACTAGAATAAATGGAAATAAGAAGACCACCAGTAAGACCGAAAATTAGATCGTACATAGTATCTTTATTACCGCCTCGCTGCATGGTTTGAGTAAAAGTCAGGTCTCCTGCGAACTCATAGATTTCCCAAAGAACAGAGGCAGTGACTGAAAGCGAGAGAACAAATAGAAAGATGACCCACCTTGAAATATCTTTTCTCGCCGATTGAGGGATGTATAGTTTATAAAGAGCAATCCCAACAAAACCTACGAGGATACCTTTATAAAAGTGAAGGGTAGAGTCCCACCACTTAAAATCCACATAAAAATTTGCGATTGAACCTAAAAATGTCGTACAGAAAACAAAAATATAATAACCAATAATGATCGGAATGTTAAAGGGATTATGTTTAACAAATAATAATGAAATGGGCAAGGCACTTACCAATATTCCCCCAAGAGCTACCATCCATCGGGAAGAATCATCTTTAATGAGGTAAAAGATGAGTAAAACAGTCATAAATACTACAAAGACTAAACTAAGAATAATGATTATTTTATGTTTCACCATACCACCCCATTCATAACATTCATTGGATCATATCCTATTGTATTCAACCCAAATTCAACCGTGAATATGGATTTTATATCGAAGTTCTAGCATATATTTATGATGATTTTTTATGCCGCCAACTCGCATTATTTTAATCATTTTGGCTACCTAAGCGTTTATGGGCTTAAAAGTGGCCCAAAAACCAAGATATCCAGAATTAAAATGATTCCTCTGATCAATGTCAGTATAAAAAGCTTTTTCTCCTTCTATTCTTTTAGTGAACTTTGAAGGGGAAATCATTAAAAAATTTAATGATTTTGGTGAAACCTTCCAATGTTAGCTAGGTGTTTTGTATATTACTTGAGGAATGAAAGAATTTTTTAAATTAGTAAGTTATATTAAAACAGATATGTAGAAAATTTCCAGCGTTCGTGTAACAGTTTCAATACCAAAGCGAACGTTCAAGACAACACTACAGCTAACAAAATCAGCTAAAGAAGAAGGGGAATGTAAAATAACCGTTCCAACTAAATACAAATGATTAAATGTTGAAGCGTTCAGGCATTCACCTTTTTGCTTTCTTAATACATCTTATTTTTGGCCATTCATGTTCAAGTTATTCATATAGTTAAATTAATTTGAATCGTCACTGTCATCATTGGTGCTAAAATACCCATTATCAACGGTTTAAAGTTCTCCAAAAATAACAGATAATCATCTCTTCACTTAATAGAGTTGGAGCGTTTGAGACGATGCTGAAGACTGGGGAAATTTTTATTGCCGAGGAAACGGGGTTTGATCGCAATACAGTCAGTAAATATATAAAGGAAAATCAAGTACTTCAATCAACTATGTGAAAGGGGGAGAGTAAATTCGGAACATTTAAGAGCCTTATGCTCTGCAAAGAATTCAAGAAGGAACGACAAATAGTATGGTCCTTTTTGAAGAAATTCAGACTTTGGGTTATGAGGGGAAAACAACGATTCTTCGAGAATTTGTTAAACCCCTATCGGGCTCAGCCGAAAAACAAGCTACAGTAAGATTTGAAACTCCACCGGGAAAGCAAGCTCAGATGGATTGGGCGGAAGTAGGAATGTATGAGGTGAATGGAAAGTTCCAAAAATTGTATTCATTCATCGTGGTTTTAAGTTATTCCAAATGAAAAATGTGGAGTTTCCAACGGATATGAAATTAGAAACACTGATGAATTGCCATATGAATGCCTTTCCCTGCTTTAAATGGGCTGCCGGAACAGATCCTCTACTGCAATATGAAAACAGTCGTATCGTCCTCTAATAAATCATTTATTGAATGGGAAAAGTAGACCGGTATTGACAAGGCACAGTAGTAAAGGATTAAAAGCTCTTGTCAAAGCCAATTCTATGACTACTTTTTATATTTAACTTTTGTCTTTGTAAATAATATGCCTGCGTTACAAATTGGTTTCATTTCTATTAATATGCTTTCTAGTCGATTGCCCTATTGGATTGTTAAATTCCCCTCCATGTTTTTATGATTTCTCCTTCCTTGAAAAATAGCATCTTCACGATGCAGCCCCAGCGACTTCTCGTTTTTGTATCAAATATGCTTCCCTATATTAATAACTAGCGGGTAGTTCAAAGGGAAATATTATGTTAATTATATTAGTTGATTAAAAATTTAAAATATTTTGACTAATGTAAATTTCTGTTATATAATAATGGTATTCCATGGTCAGACCAACTTAGCAGTGTCAATTACGGCTTTATGTAAACGTTCTCATTTTAAATTTCCACCTTGAGAGGGGTTGATATATTAAAGAAAACGGGAAAGTCCATTTTTTCACCTATTCAGGTTTCCCTTCTAACCTATGATGTAAAACAAGAAGAAAAGGATATTGTACTATATCTAAAAAGAAAGCCTGAAAACATAGTACTTAAAGACTGCCATTTCAGTTATATCTGCTAATTAAAGTTTCCTAAATTAATAGAGAAATTGGTAAGGGGGTGATAAAGGTGTTAATAGTATATCCAGATGCAGATCCGCAATTTAAAAAATTACTAACGGATGAACTTCTCGATCCATTACAACAATTTGCCGAAATTCGTGTTTATGAAGGAAGACCTGAAACTCAAGAAGAGTTTGTAAACAGGGTAAAGGATGCCGATGGGATACTTCTGGGATGGTCAATACCGAATGAAGTTATTGCTAAATGCCCTAAATTGAAAATCATTTCATTTACCGGGATTGGTGCTTCTAATTTCATTGATTTGAAATTTGCAGCGTTTCGAGGTATTACAGTTACAAATACCCCTGGATATGCAGATAATTCAGTTGCAGAACATGCATTAGCATTAATGTTTTCGCTAGCAAAAAATATTAACCGGAATCACCAAAATGTAACAAGAGGGATTTGGGATCAGTCCAATATGATCATGGAGATAAAGGGAAAAACAATCGGTTTGATTGGATTGGGTGGAATAGGGCAGAAAATGGCTGAATTATGTAAGGTACTTGGCATGAATGTCATTTGTTGGACTTTTAACCCAAATAAAGAAAGAGCCCTAAAATTAGGTGTAACATTTACTAGCTTAGAAATGCTTCTAGAACAATCAGATTTTGTTTCACTTCATCTGCCGTTAACGGAACAAACGAGGAAACTATTAGGCGAAAGGGAACTTTCACTGATGAAACGAGAGTCATATCTAATTAACACATCAAGAGCAGAATTAATCGATACAATTTCATTAGTTGAATTTCTTTCTTCATCACGAATTGCAGGCGCTGGTATTGATGTTTTTGATGAAGAACCTATTTTGGAAAATAACCCTCTGCTATCAATATCAAATGTAGTTCTTAGTCCGCATATTGCATTTAATACACCCGAGGCTTCAAAAGAAATTTTTATTATAGCAATAAATAATCTAGTTCAATTTTTTTATGGAATCAATCAAAATGTTGTTATTTAATTTATTAAGAGAGGGGAATTAAGATGAAAATTATAGTTATTGGTGGAGCAGGAATCCAAGCATTAGGGACAATTTATGATTTGTTAGAAAATGATGAAGTTACAGAGGTTATGGTTGCTGACATTTTAATTGAAAAAGCAGAAGAAAGAGCTAAGCAAATCGGAGATCCACGTTTAACAGCCAAGCAGATTAATGTCCTTAACGAAGAAGAAACTGCCAATGTCATTAAAGACTTTGATGTTATTATCAATAGCGGTCCAGCTTTTCTATGTCCAAATGTAACCAGGGCAGCATTAAAGGCGGGAGTCAATTATGTAGACCTTGGTGCTTGGCCAAAAGAAACTGCAGAACAACTTGAATTGACAGAAGAATTTGAGGCAAACGGGATCACAGCCGTCCTTGGAATGGGAAGTGGCCCTGGAATTTCAAATATGATGGCATTAGCTGGGGTAGAACAGTTAGATACAGTATCTGATATTGATATTACAATTGCCATGAAGGATTTTACAGAATACTCTTCTCCGTTAGTTACACCATATATGCTAGATACTATTATCGACGAGTATACTTTAAAACCGGTTATTGTGAAAGATGGTGAAATAACTAAAATTGATCCACTTATTTCAAAGCCTGTTGAATTTAAGGAACCGATTGGCCTTGCAAATCCTGTATATACAATTCATCCTGAACCCGTTACACTCTATGATTCATTTAAAGACCAGGGTTGTAAAAATACTACCTTCAGCATTGCTCTTCCAAGGGAGTTCCATGAGAAAGTGGAGTTTCTAGTTCAGCTTGGATTTGGTAGTAAGGAACCTATTAATATGGGTGGGGTTGAGGTATCTCCAAGGCAAGCATTACTAACTGTTGCTAATCAACTAATACAACCAAAAGTGGATAAAGATCAGTATAGTGTAACTCGTGTTGACGTAACAGGTGAAAAAAATGGTCGGAAAGAGAAAGTTGTAGTTGAGGTTTATGTTGGGAGTGAAAAGAAATGGAATATTCCTGCTGGAGCATTGAAAACATCTGTACCTCCTTCCATTGTGGCTCAAATGCTTGCAAAGGGCCAAGTT